>JBEELY010000042.1:0-2570 GCA_041167925.1 Pseudomonadota bacterium
GGCGAGCCGCACAGTTCGCACGCGGCTTGGCCTGGGTGCTGGGCCTGGCGGTGCTTGGGGTCATGCTGCTCCAGTTCTGGTATCTGGCGCATATCTTGTGGTGGAAGACCCAGCCCGTGCAGTCCACCGCCTTCATGCGGGCCCAGCTCAAGGTGCTTCAGCAAACCAATCCCAAGGCAAAGATCACCTTTGAATGGGTGCCCTATGAGCGCATCTCGGTCCATCTGAAACGTGCCGTGATCGCTGCTGAAGATGCGCGCTTCAATAGCCACGACGGTGTCGACTGGGAAGCCATCGAGCGTGCCTGGGAGCGCAACCAGAAAAGCGGCAAGGTGCAGCAGGGTGGCTCGACCATCACCATGCAGCTGGCCAAGAACCTTTTTCTGAGTGGCGAGCGCAGCTATCTGCGCAAGGTCCAGGAAATGGTCATCACCTGGATGTTGGAGGCCGTGCTCGACAAGCGCCGCATTCTGGAGATTTATCTCAATGTGGCGGAGTGGGGCGTGGGCCTGTATGGCTGCGAGGCGGGCGCCTATCGCCACTTCCGGACCACCGCAGCCCGCCTGGGGCCCGGCGAGGCAGCCCGACTGGCAGTCATGTTGCCTCGGCCCCGCTACTACGACCGCAATCCCGGGGCTGCCGTTCTTTCACAACGGGCTGCGATAATCCAACGCTGGATGGGTGCCGTGCAGGTGCCCTAAGCCCACGGTGCCTGCCCGCATGTCCCAAGACGATTCTCAGCCGACCTCGCCGCGCGACCCTGAAGAGGCGCAGCGGGCGCTCGCGCAGGTTCAAGACCTGCTGCGTCGCTTCGAACTGGTCCGCGAGCAGGCGCGCCAGGAAGCCGAGCGCCTGCCCGAAGAGCGTCGGCCCATGGTCGAACAGGTCGCGGTTTCTCAGCATTTGTGGCATCTGCAGGCCCGGCTCGATCGCCTGCATCCCGCCGATGTGGCCTACATCCTGGAAGCCCTGCCGCGTGATCAGCGTCTGGTGGTCTGGGATCTGGTCAAGGCCGAGCGTGACGGCGAAATTCTGGTTGAGGTGTCCGACTCGGTACGAGAGACGCTCATCGCCTCCATGGATCGCGATGAGCTGGTGGCTGCGGCTGAAACCCTCGATACCGATGACCTTGCCGAACTGGCCGATGACCTGCCCGCCGACGTGGTGGAGGAGGTCAGGCGCCAGCTCACCCCTGAAGAGCGCGAACAGTTGCGCGCTGCCATGTCCTATCCCGAGGGGTCGGTCGGCGCCTGGATGGATTTCGAGCTGGTGACGGTGCGCGAAGACGTGAGCCTGGAGGTGGTCCTGCGCTACCTGCGTCGCTTTGATGCCCTGCCCAAACATACCGACCAGGTCTATGTGGTCGACCGCCGCGACATTCTGCAGGGCGCCCTGGCGCTCGAGCGCCTGGTGGTGCACGAACCCGAAGCCAGCGTGGCCGAGGTCATGTCGCGCGATGTGCTCTCGCTGCGGGCCGATGATGAAGCGGGCGAGGCCGCCCAGGCATTCGAGCGCTATGACCTGCTCTCCGCACCCGTGGTGGATGCCCGAGGGCGTCTGATCGGTCGACTCACCGTGGCCGAAGTGGTGGACATCATTCGTGAAAAAAGCGAATCCGATGCCCTGAGCGCGGCTGGTCTGCGCGAAGAAGAAGATCTGTTCGCCTCGATCTGGAACTCGGCCCGCAACCGCTGGTTGTGGCTCGCGGTCAATCTGTGCACGGCGTTTTTTGCGGCGCGCGTGATTGGCGCCTTTGAGGGCACCATTGAGAAGGTCGTGGCGCTGGCTGCCCTCATGCCCATCGTGGCGGGCATTGCCGGCAACTCCGGCAACCAGACCATGACCCTGTTCATTCGGTCGCTGGCCCTGGGTCAGGTGACTCCGGCCAATGCCTTGCGGCTGGTCCGCAAGGAGGTGGTCATTGCCCTGCTCAATGGCGCGGTCTGGGGCGGCATTGCAGGTCTCTTTGCATGGTTCCTGTATCGCGACTCTGATCAGGGCATGTTGCTGGGCCTGACCATGATGCTGGCCATGGTGCTCAACATGTTGCTGGCCTCTCTGATCGCCATGGCAGTGCCACTGGCGCTGCAGCGCATGGACCGGGACCCCGCACTGGGGTCGTCAGTCTTACTGACATTTTCCACCGATAGCATGGGTTTTTTCATTTTTCTGGGTCTTGCGACCCTGTTTTTCGCCTGACCCGACCTCGCTCGAGAACGCACCAAAGGAGACACGCCATGGCCAAAGACTTTTCCACCATGGAAGATTCGAACCGCTCATCCAACCCCAGCATTCATGACGTCTCCGACCCCTCTCGTCGCATTGTCGTGCGCGGAAGTCTCGGTGCCCTGGCCGCTGGCCTGCTCTCGCCACTGGTGTCAGGGTGCGTGGCGCCCACGGGTCAGATGGCACCTGCCTTTCCGCCGGGACCGCTGCTCGGGTTCAAGGGCATCGAGGCCAGTGCGGCCGACACCATCCGGGTACCCGAGGGTTATGAAGCCAGCGTGATCTGCAAGTGGGGCGAGCCGGTCGGCCTAGCCGGCAATATGCCGGCCTTCAAGCCCGACGCC
>JBEELY010000055.1:0-3253 GCA_041167925.1 Pseudomonadota bacterium
CGCAGCCCCCATGGACGGGCCATCGGGCGTGGCCGGATTGGCACTCCAGTGAAAGAGCCAGATGGTCACGAAGGTGGCGGCAGCCACCGGAAAGGGAAAGAACCAGTTCATGCGGCGACGACGGAAGAAACTTTGCAGATAGCGCAGATGTACCGGCAGAAATTCTTCACTCAGGTTGCGTACGCCGAAGTAGAGGTTGAGTTTTGCGCTCAGGCGCATCGCCCAGAGCACGGCAAAGGTCCAGGTGCCTGTCTGATTGGGTGCATCCCAGGTGATGGCCACAATGACGGCAAAGACCATCGCCAGCCCGATCTCATGCCAGAGCACGGCCTGCGCAGCCTGCGAGAAGCGCACCCAGCCGGTCAGACCGGGTGGTGAGGCCTCGCGGCGCGGGCCGGTGATCCAGCCCGTGAGAAAGGTGAGCTCATGCCAGCCCCACACCAGCAGCGCGCAGGTAAAGGCGCAGTAGGCGCCCGCCACAGTGGTTTGAGCAGCGGTATGCGACAGCGCAAACAGCGCAGCAACCGCCAGGACGCTTGAGGCCACCAGGCTCCAGCGGAAGGTGCCGCGGGGAAGACCATCGAGCAGCAGCACGAGCCCGGTGCTCGCCCACCACACCACGATGGCAAAGACCACCGCGATGCGAATGTCGTTGAGCCACTCCAGGGTCACGAGCCAGCACTCACCAAGTGGGGGCCATGCGCACCTGCGCAGGCAGCGTGTGCTTGCGAACCGGCAGGAAGAACAGCTTGGCAAAGGTGAGCGCACCGCGCACCGCACAGCCCGCCAGGGCGAGCTTGCCGCCGATGCCGCCCCGCGCACGGGCTGCGTTCACATCGGTCTGCACCTGCACGAGCTGATCGAGCCCGGCCTTGAACTTGGGATGATCGAGATCGAGCGTGAAGGGAAACACCTGCTTGGTGATCTCGGAGGTGATCGCAAGCACCTTCATGTCGTAGTCGGTGGAGTCCAGTCCCATGGCATGGTGCAGCATGGGTCGGGTATGGTCACGAACATACATGGTGGCGTACACGGCCAGCAGGAAGAAGCGGATCCAGTACAGGTTCACTCCGCGCAGCAGTTCGGGGTTGGCACGCATGATCAGGGCGAAGGACTCGCCATGCCTGAATTCATCATTGCACCAGCGCTGGAACCACTTGAAGATGGGGTGAAAGCGGCGGTCGGGGTTGCGCTCGAGCTGCCTGAAGATCGTGATGTACCGTGCATAGCCGATCTTCTCGGACAGGTAGGTCGCATAGAAGATGTACTTGGGTTTGAAGAAGGTATAGGCCTTGGTGCGCTTGAGGTTGCCCAGATCAATGCCCAGCCCAAAGTCCTTGAGCGAGGAATTGATGAAGCCGGCATGGCGCGACTCATCGCGGGCCATGAAGCGCATCAGCGCCTTGATCTCGGGATTCTCGACATTCTTGGCAATGTCGTTGTACAGAATGCAACCCGAAAACTCCGAGGTGATCGAGGTGATCAGGAAGTCGATGAACTCCTGGCGCAGCTCGGGTGACAGCGCGGCCATCTGGGCGCGGGCCTCGTCGGCAAAGCCGGCATCGCGCTGAAAGTGGTCGTAGTTGTTGTCGCCTTCGTATTCGGCCATCACCGCATCCCACTCGGCGCGCACTGCAGAAATGTCGATGCGGTCCATGGCGGCAAAGTCGGTGGTGTAAAACCGCGGACTGATCAGACTTTCCTGCTTCGCGCGCTGCGATGCGGCTTCCGAAGACTCGATGGTGGCGTAAGGCGTCGACATGGCGGGGTCCGATAAAGGCAGGGTCGGATGAAGGCGGCGGGCTTAGCGGCCCGGACCTTCGGCCTGCAGCGTGAGCAGGCGTGAGAAATTGGCGGCATTGCTCGGGCCGAACGATTCCAGCTCCACCCGCTTGCCCGTGGCCGGGTCATGCAGGGTGAGCCGGCCATCGGCCTGGGCAATCAGTTCGAAGGGCTGCTCCGAGCCAAGCTCGCGGGCCTTGCGCTCCCGGGTGAGGGCGCGCAGTGAACCCCGCACAAAGCCCTGCTCGCCCTCGATGACCGCCAGCTCGCGCTTGGTGGCCATGTCGATGACCGAGATGCCGCCATCCGGGCGATCCTGGAAACGCAGGGCACGTTCGGCCGAAGGCGCCGGGCCTTCGCCGCGCGCCGCGGCCGCCCGCAACTGGTCCGGGCCATTGCCCGTGATGCGAACCAGTCCCACGCTGATCAGTGAAAAGGCAATCAGACTGCCCGCGCCCCAAAGGAACCAGCGCGGGAAGTTGTCGGCAGGAAGTTCGCGTTCGGCACGGGCATTCATGGCTGGACTCTCAGTGGCTTGAAGGCGCCATCAGCGGTGCGCCGAGGGCTGAGCCCTGCATGCCCTCAGGCAGGGGCGTCGGTACACTCGCCGGTGTGCTGTTCTGGACGCGGACCTGGCCGTGGGCATGGCTGGCATGGCCACTGCCCTGGAGGGCATGCCCATTGGCTTGGGCCCAGGCCTGGGTCAACACACGAGCCGCCTCCTGAGCCTGCGGAAGACAGCGCAGCATGGGCTCGGGTGCGCCGATGCGCCAAGGACGGGCATGCGGCCACAGGTGCACATAGCCGATACGGACATCGCCTGCGAGCTTCAGGGCAATGTCGCCATAGCCGTCATGAAGCGGACGCAGATCGGCCGAGGCAATCGAGCGCATCGGCAGATTGAAGGTGACGGACAGCACCACCCCCACCCGCAGCACCACACGTTTGTTCGTGATGGTGTACACCGCACTGCGGCAGGTCATGCGGGCCAGCACGGCCACCATGCCCCAGCCGAGCGCGGCCAGGGCAACTGCCCAGGCGAGCTGAACGAGCAGATCGCTCATGCCCTGAATCTCGGGCCAGATCGCGACCGCGCGCAGGGCCAGCATCAGCACGAAGTACACCGCCAGGGCACGCAGATGGAACACATGCCGCATCATGGGCGCGAGCGCGGGCGCGCCCTGCCAGAGCACCTGTTCGTCCGCCGGAAGACGCTCCGGCAGACCGTACTGCGGCTCGTACTCGTGCTCGTGCCGAACCCCGCGCAAGCTCACAGGAACTCCTGCGAGCGCTCGGGCGAGGCGTAGAAGGTACCGCCGCCGTAATAGGCCTGGATGCGCTCTTCTTCGGCCATGGTGACCTGATCCGGATTGCGAAGCGCGGGCACGTTGGCAAAGTGATGCGCATAGATCGAGTTGACCTCGACCGCATTGCGTCGGATCCGCACGAAGGGGATCGGTGCCAGTACCTT
>JBEELY010000184.1:0-13030 GCA_041167925.1 Pseudomonadota bacterium
TCTCACAGACCTCTCGCCAGGCCTCAAGCCAGGCCTGTGGGTCGCCTGTGCTTTGCGCCTCAAGCAGCCGGGTCTCCAGGTACGGGGTCTGTGCATACCGAGGGTCGACACGATTGGGCTCGCCGCGACTGGTCTGTGTTGTGCCGGCCTGATGGCTTGAATTTGGGGCAGGGAGGCCCGGATCGTGTGAAGGCCCTTCAATCCAAAGACCGTTGACCGCAAGCTGCCCCCGGATCTGCCGGGATTCATTGATCGGGTGGGCATGCCAGATCATCTGGCATTCATTCAGAAGTCGTCTCCACCGACGGGCATGCGCGCCAGCAGGCAGGCGGGCTTCAATGCTGCGACCGATCGTCCCCGCAGCGCTGAAGGTCTGGATCTGCAGTTGCGATTCGGGCGTACGGGCTTGCGCCCACCAGAGGCCTGGGGTGTGCAGACCAAGGACCAGACCCTCCTCCTCAAAGACCGCAGCGACGGCTTGCTGCAGGTCCTGTGCCTCTTGCAGATCCAGCGCAAGGGCACGGGGATCCATGAGGCGGATATGGTCCCGGCCTAATAAAAAATGCACAGGTTGCAGGCACCACAAGGGGCGGTCATCGCTTGCAGCAGCACCTTGCCCGGGCTGCTGGGCTGGGCTCGCCTTGAGTGTCTGTGCAAGCTCGAAAGCAGGCCAGGCTGAAGCGCTCGCAAGGCCATAGCGCTTTGCTAGAAATCGCAGATGACCCGGCTCGGGCACCGGGCCCACGGCCTCGATTGCAGCCTCGATCAACTGGGCTCTGGAGGCAAAGCTGTGCCAGACAGGAAGCGCAGCCGCCTGACCGCGCAGACCCGCGCTCAGCCAGCCAGCATCGGGCAAAGCGCCGGCGAGAATGAGCAAAGAAGGCAGGGGCGGGGTCATGACCTTGATCAGGGAATCATTGCGAGGGCCGATGATAAGCTTGCCCACTTCACTTTTCGGCTGAGGCCGATGTCGCTTCCCTTCGAACTCTACGTCGGTCTGCGCTATACCCGGGGTGGTCGTCACGCCGCGCGTGGCAACCCCTTCATCTCCTTCATTTCCACACTGTCCGTGGCGGGCATTGCGCTGGGCGTTGCCGCCCTGATTGTGGTGCTTTCGGTCATGAACGGCTTTCAGAAGGAGGTTCGCGACCGCATGCTCTCCGTGCTGTCGCACATCGAGTTGATCGCCACTCAGGGCGCGCTTGAGGACTGGCGCAGCCTCGCTGGCATCGCCTCCCAACATCCATCCGTGCGTGGCGTAGCGCCCTATGTGGCGGGCCAGGCCATGATCAGCAGAGACGATCAGGTCCGTGGGGTGCTGGTACGCGGCATCGATCCCGGTCTCGAGCCCTCGGTGTCCGAACTGGGTACCCAGGTGCTGCACGGGCGTCTCACCGATCTTGTTGAAGGCGAATTCGGGATTGCGCTGGGTAAGGTCCTGGCTTGGCAGCTCGGCGTGAATCTGGGCGACCGGATTGCCCTCATCGCGCCTCAGGGCACAACCACTCCGGCTGGCGTGGTGCCACGGGTGCGGCAGTTCACGGTGGTGGCCCTGTTTGAGTCCGGGCACTATGAGTACGACAGTACTTTGGTGCTCACGGCACTGGGCGATGCGGCCCGGCTGTTCCGGGTGGACGGCGTCAGTGGCTTAAGACTGCGCACCTCCGACATGCAGCAGGCCCCGGCCATTGCGATGGAACTCGCCCGTATGGTGCCACCCGGCATCGCAGCCCGCGACTGGTCACGCGAGAACCGCAACTGGTTTGCCGCCGTGCAGATCGAAAAACGCATGATGTTCATCATCCTGACCCTGATCGTGGCAGTGGCAGCCTTCAATCTGGTGTCGATGCTGGTCATGACCGTGACTGACAAGCGAAGCGACATTGCCATCCTTCGTACGCTGGGCGCCTCGCCCCGATCGGTGATGCTGGTGTTTGTGGTGCAGGGCGCACTGGTGGGCCTGCTCGGCACGCTGGCCGGGGTCACGCTTGGCACGGTGCTGGCCCTGAATGTGGGCGAAGTGGTGGGCGCAGTGGAGCGTCTGTTTGGATTTCAGGTGCTCCCCGCCGGGGTTTACTTCATTAACCATCTGCCGAGCGACCTGCATCCTCAGGATGTACTCACCATCGGCCTGACCTCCTGTCTGATGGCCTTGCTGGCCACGCTGTATCCCAGCCTGAGTGCCGCCCGTGTGCAGCCTGCCGAGGCATTGCGTCATGAGTGAATTGCCATCAAACGCGACCTTGGCCCGGGTGGTTCTGGCCTGCCGTGGATTGCGCAAGGACTATGCCCAGG
This sequence comes from Pseudomonadota bacterium, assembly GCA_041167925.1. Classification (GTDB taxonomy): domain Bacteria; phylum Pseudomonadota; class Gammaproteobacteria; order Burkholderiales; family Burkholderiaceae_E; genus UBA4615. The sequence goes on from JBEELY010000184.1 coordinate 2,296, forward strand.
GCTCGGAGAAGCTAGGCATTTTGCAGGGCGTGGATGTTGAAATCAGGGCTGGCGAGCGTGTGGCGATCGTGGGCGCCTCGGGATCAGGCAAAAGCACCCTGCTGCATCTGTTGGGGGGTCTCGATCAGGCCAGTGCAGGGGAGGTTTGGCTTGATGGCGTGCGGCTCGATCAGCTTGATGAGCGTGCCCGGGGCTTGGCGCGCAATCACAAGCTCGGCTTCGTGTACCAGTTCCATCATCTGCTGCCTGAATTTACTGCGCTCGAGAATGTTGCCATGCCCTTGCGCATCCGTCGCGCACCGCTCGACCAGGCCTTTCAGCAGGCACGAGAGGTGCTGACCCAGGTCGGGCTGCAGGCTCGGCTCGAACATCGCCCTGGCCAGCTCTCTGGCGGCGAGCGCCAGCGGGTGGCGCTCGCCCGCGCCCTGGTCACCCAGCCCTGCTGCGTACTCGCCGATGAGCCCACCGGCAACCTTGATCGCGGCACGGCACGGCAGGTCTTTGAATTGATGGAGTCGCTGAGCCGCGCGCGCCAGACCGCCTTCGTGATCGTGACCCACGACCTTGAGCTGGCCGGTCGCGCCGATCGTAGACTCACGCTTCTCGATGGGCGGCTTGTCTCGATCTGAGCATGACCCGGTGCAAGAGTCTTCCAGGTCGATCTTGCAAGGGATGGGCATGCTGATCGATACCCACTGCCATCTTGACGCGCCCGAATTCGGCGACGATCCAGCCGAAACGATCTCGCGGGCGCGCGCGGAGGGGGTTCGCGCCGTGATCATGCCCGCAGTGCGACGCGAGCATTTCGACGGCATTCGACAGCTGGCTTCCGCTCACTCGGGTCTGTGCTACGCGCTGGGCATCCATCCGATGTGTGTCGAAACTTCCCCGGAGGAGGATCTCGATGGCCTGAGGCGGGCTGTAGTCACGGCCATTAAAGATCCGCGTTTTGTCGCGATCGGCGAGATCGGTCTGGATCACTTTGTGCCCGGGCTCGACCGACAGCGGCAGGAGGCTTTCCTGGTCGCTCAACTGCGTCTGGCGCGTGAATTTGACCTGCCGGTGTTGCTGCATGTGCGCAAGGCGCAGGATGCCGTACTCAAGCAACTGAGACGCATCGGCGTGCGCCAGGGCATTGCGCATGCCTTCAATGGCAGCCTGCAGCAGGCGGGGCATTTTGTTGCGCAGGGACTAGCGCTTGGCTTTGGGGGGGCAATGACCTGGCCGCGTGCCCTGCAGATCCGGCGCCTTGCTGCTGGCCTGCATCAGGAAGCACTGGTGCTCGAGACCGATGCCCCCGATATTCCTCCCATTTGGCAGGCGGGTCAGCGTAACGAGCCTGCGCAACTCCCCGGGATTGCGCAATGCCTGGCCGAACTGCGGGGGATCAGCCTGCAGGCGGTCAGCCAACAGACCGGGGCCAATGCCCGCAGGGTGCTGCCGCGTCTTGGGGCATGGCTGGATTCAGAGCGGATGCAGGCCCGGGACTAGCGTCCCACCGGATGCGATCAGCGGACTGGAGTTCCGCGCATTGCTCCGTAAGCGCTAGATCGTTCGTCGCGGCTTGGGGCAGCGGCGAGGCGCAGTCTTGAATCATGGAAGTTCACCCCAGGGGCCTGCGTGCTCCGACGATCCTTTTTGCTGCGGCCATGCTTGCTGCTTGCCTGCTCGTCCAGACCCGGGCCGAGCTTCCGGCACCCGGGCTCATGGCAGTGACTGCAGGTCTGGGGGGCGTTTGCCTGATCCTGGGCGGGCTGCTCGCATGGGCTCGCCCGCATCCGATTCGAATCGCACTGTCGCTTGCGCTCTGGGCCTTGGCTTTCGGTCTGCTTGGATGGAGTTGGGCTGCATGGCGGGCCGAGCACGCGATCGGGCAACGGTTACCCGCGCGGTTGGAGGGCAGGGATCTGCAGGTCGACGGTATCGTGCGCGGCCTGCCTCAGCCCGGTACTTTTGGAACACGCTTCGAATTCGATGTTCTGACCTGCACGCCCGATTGCGGTCCATTAGGCCGGGTATCGCTCGGCGCACAGAAAGGACTTGGCGCCGTCCGACCGGGCGATCACAGGACGTTTGTGGTGCGCCTCAAACGGCCCCACGCCAGCATCAATCCGGGGGCCTTTGATCGTGAGCAGCGCTGGCTGCAAGAAGGCATTGGTGCTGTTGGTCATGTGCGTCGCGAGCTCCCGGCCCAAGGCGAGCGGCACTGGGGTCTGGCGATCCTGATTGAGGACTGGCGACAGCGCCTGCGCGATGCCATGACGCGCTCCATGATTGACTGGGCATTCCGTCGGTGGTCCGCGACCGAGCAAGGATCCGAAGGCACCTTGCTCGCCCTCGCCGTGGGTGACCAGGCGGCGATTGACCAAAGTCACTGGCGCGTTTTCAACCGGACCGGGGTCGGACATCTCATGTCGATTTCCGGTCTGCACATTACCGCGCTCGCCGGCATGGCCGGGCTGTTGGCCGGGCGCCTCTGGCGCAGCCGGCTGGCTTGCAGGGCAGGGCTGCCCCTGAGGCTGTCCGTGCAGCAGGTGCGATGGTCTGCCGCGATGCTGGTCGGGCTGTTCTATGCGGCCCTGGCCGGTTGGGGGATTCCGGCACAGCGCACCGCCTTCATGCTGACCGTCGCGGCATTGCTGAATCTCTTTGGTCGATCGCAGGGCATGAGCACGGTGCTTTCTTGCGCCATGATCGTGGTGCTCGTGCTCGATCCTTGGGCTGCTCTCACGCCGGGCTTCTGGCTGTCCTTTGGGGCGGTGAGCATGCTGGTCTGGGCCGGGCAGGGCGCCTCCTTGCGCCAGAAGCCTCCGTCTGGAACAGCTGCACGGCTTGCCTCCTGGATCGGCGCCCTTCGCACGGCAGCGCGCACGCAGTGGGCCGCCACGGTGGCGATGCTGCCTCTAGGGGTGCTGTTTTTTGGCAATGTCTCGGTGATCGGACCGATTGCAAATGCCTTTGCCATTCCGCTCGTCAGCGTGGTGATCACGCCGGCGGCCCTGCTGGGTGCGGCACTCAGCGCGGTGCATTCCGACCTGGGGGGCTGGGTGCTGGGTCCGTCTTTGTGGCTGACTGATCTGCTTTTGGCCGGACTGCATCGTCTGTCTGAAGCGGAAGGGGCAGTCTGGTTGCTTCCTCGTCCACCGCTGTGGCTGGTCCTTGTATCGGCTCTAGGCATGGTTCACTTACTCGCGCCAAGAGGCGTGCCGGTCCGACTGGCGGGCGCGCTGGCCATGATCCCCCTGGCCTTTGTGCCAGCAGATCGGCCGCAGGATGGGGTATGGCGTCTGACGGCACTGGATGTGGGGCAGGGCACAGCGGCGGTCTTGCAGGCGCGTGATTACACACTGCTCTACGACACCGGTCCGGCCAGCCCGGGCGGCTCGGATGCAGGCGCTCAAACGCTGTTGCCGTGGATGCAGCGTGCAGGGCTCGGGCGGATCAGTCTGCTGATGGTCTCTCATCTCGATCTCGATCACTCCGGAGGTTTGCGCAGCATGCTTACAGGCATGCAGGTCCATCAGGTGATGGCCTCTTTTGATATCCCCACATGGGCTACAGCTGCCGGCGCCCCTGTGCCAGCCGCCTGGCAGACCTGCGAGCGACATGCCCGATGGGCGCATGCGGGCGTGCGCTTTACGGTGTTGCATCCGAGGCAGCCGCCCGAGCCCTCACGGGGGTCGTCCACCAATGCGGTGAGTTGTGTTCTGCGCATCGACGGCCCCGGCTGGCGCATTCTTCTGGCGGGCGATATCGAGGCCGCCCAGGAGCGTCGCCTGCTGGAGGTGTTCGATGCGCAGGAGCTGCGTGCCGACATCCTGTTGGTGCCGCATCACGGCAGCATCACCTCATCCACCGAGGCCTTTCTCGATGCCGTGCAGCCCAAGCATGCCATTTTCCAGGCGGCCTATCGCAGTCGCTATCGGCATCCTCATCCCAAGGTGCTTGAGCGCTATGAGCGGCGCGGCATCCAGACCTGGCGCAGTGATGCCCACGGCGCCATCTCGTTTGAGCTGTCGCCTGGCGCCCCGCCCAGGATTCAGACTGCTCGGCAATCGCCTGCGCGTTACTGGCGAGTCAAGATCGGTCCTGACCCTACGGACTGAGCATGCCCCGGTGCTGTTCTAGTGCATGTGCATGCCATAGGGGGCCAGGGGGCTGGTCATCGGCGTTATTGCGCCGTCCAGCCTCCGTCCATGGCCCAGGCTGCCCCTCGCACCTGATCGGCACCGGGGGAACACAGAAAGAGCGCAAGATCGCCCAACTGCTGCGGCGTGACGAACTCTCCGGAGGGCTGTTTTTCGCTCACCAGCATGTCCTTGGCCTGTTCTGGGCTGATGCCGAGTTCTACTGAGCGGGCGTCGATTTGCTTTTGTACCAGCGGCGTGAGCACCCAGCCGGGGCAGATCGCATTCGCAGTGATGCCTGTACGGGCGGTCTCGAGGGCGGTCACCTTGGTCAAGCCGATGATGCCGTGCTTGGCCGCCACATACGCCGCCTTTTCGACGCTGGCCACCAGTCCATGCGCCGATGCAATGTTGATAATGCGGCCCCAGTTGCGAGCACGCATGCCCGGCAGCAGCAGGCGGGTGGTGTGAAAGGCGGCCGATAGATTCAGGGCGATCACGGCATCCCATCGCTCGGGCGCGAAGGTCTCGAGTGGCGCGACATGCTGGATGCCTGCGTTGTTGATCAGGATGTCGACGCCACCGCTTTCAATGCAGCGCTGCGCCAGGTGTTCGATCTCGGCCGGACGGGTTAGGTCACCGCCCTCAAACTGAACGTCAACCTTGTACTCCGATGCGAGCTCGGCGCGCAGACGCTCGGTGGCCTGTGCCTCGCCAAAGCCATTGAGAACGATGCTGCAGCCTTGAGAGGCGAGCTTGTGGGCCATGCCCAGACCGATACCGCTGGTCGAGCCCGTGATCAGAGCGCGTTTGCCTTGAAGCATGATGTCCTTGTGATGGCGGTGACCGCCTGCGAAGAGGGCTGGTCTTGTGGGACTGATAAAATTCAATTTTACGTTCAGAAGGTTTTAGTCATGAGCAGCATTCAAAGACACCATGTTGGCGCCCGCATGTCAGAGGCGGTTGTTCACAACGGCACCATCTACCTGGCAGGCCAGGTGGCAGAAGATCCTTCGCAAGATGTGGCGGGACAGACCCGTCAGATCCTGGCTGCGATTGATCGTTTACTGGCAGAGTGCGGAAGCGACAAGACCCGCATCCTGTCGGCTCAGATCTTCCTGGCCGACATCGCTACATTCAAAGACATGAATTCGGTCTGGGATGCCTGGGTGCCCGCGGGCCATACGCCTGCACGGGCCACGGTGGAGTCCAAGCTGGCCACACCCAAATACCTGGTCGAGATCAAGGTCGTCGCAGCCGCTTGATTCAGCGCCAGCCCACCCGGTCGGCAATGCGGGCAGCCTGGATCTGCGCCCTGCCGACCGAGGCGATCGGCAGGGTATCCGCCTTGAAACTTCCCCAGGCCTGAAGCACAGGATTATTCCTGGCCGCACCCGCCACCACCGGCCACTCATTGTTGCCATTGGCCAAAAACTCCTGCGCGCGGTCGCTGGCCAGGTACTCCAGAAACCTCACGGCAGCCTCACGGTTGGGCGCGTTTTTCAGTACGCCGCCGCCGGTCACATTGATATGGGTGCCGAAGCTGTCCTGATTGGGCCAGACCAATCGGACTTTGGCCGCAAGGCTGCGCTCCTGAGCATTATTTGAACGCTGCAGGCGGGCCAGGTAATAGGTGTTGGTCAAGGCCACAGCGCATTCTCCGCTGGCCACCGCCTTGATCTGGTCGGTATCGCCCCCGCGTGGCGGGCGGGCGAAGTTGCTCACGACAGCGCGCGCCCATGCCTCAGCCTTGGGCTGGCCCCAGTGTTCGCTCAGTGCACCGATCAGCGACAGCATGTAAGGACTGCTGGCCGAGCGCGTGCAGACTTTGCCTTTGAGTTCAGGGCGGGCGAGGTCTTCGTAGTTGCGCACCAGTGCCGCATCCACACGCTCCGGATTGACCACCAGCACACGTGCCCGCGTTGAGAAGGCAAACCAGTGTGGCCCGAGGCCATCATCCTTGCCTTGCAGATGCGCCGGGATGCGGCTGCCCAGCTCCTTGGAGCGCACGGGCTGGAACAGACCGTCGATCTGGGCCCGCCACAGGCGCGCGGCGTCGACCAGCAGCAGCACATCGGCGGGTGAACGCGGACCTTCGCTGCGCAGGCGCTCCAGGAGCGCCTCATCGCCCGCTTCGATCCGGTTGATGCGAATGCCGGTCTGTTGGGTGAAATCGGAGTAGAGCTGTTCGTCGGTCTGGTAATGACGCGCCGAATAGAGGTTAAGGACCTGAGCGGTTGGCATGGTTTGCGCGTGTGCATGGCCCAAGCCCCAAAGCAAGGTGCAGCCCAGGAGGGTCGCGATCCACCGGGATCGCAGAGTGGCCAGAGGGGAGCGGCAGATGCGCTGAGCGAAACCGGACATGAGCTGAATGCGAGACGCAGGAGGGGGATCGATGGTGTGACGGATGGGCCGTGGTCGGCCACTTCTTGCGTGGAATATTAATTGAGAATAATTCTCAATACAACCGCAGATGCAGATTGACGAATTGCAGCGCTGACATCCCCGGACTCAGCGCTGGGAGGCGAGTTCGCCCGAGCCGTCGTCAATCAGGCGACGCGCGCCGTCGTATCGGCTCGCCCAGTAGCCCTGGTCCAGGGACTCGATCCGTACGACGCCCCGCGAGTTCGGGGCATGAATGAAGCGGCCCTGCCCGATATAGATGCCAACATGCGAGCCTGCGCGCTGCATGGTGTTGAAAAAGACCAAATCCCCTGAGCGCAGGGCGTCGGTTGTGACCGGCTGGCCATGAGCCATCATTTCATCGCTGCGCCTGGGCAACAGAAGGTTAGCCGAGCCCCGATAGACCCAATACACCAGCCCGCTGCAATCGAGGCCTTCGCTGGGGTTGGTCCCCCCCCAGCGGTAAGGCACACCCAGCAGGGAGAGCGCGGAGAGCACGACTTCTTCAGCCAGTGCTGGCGCTGCGGCATCGACGCGGACGCGACCGGCAGGGACCGATGGCGTGGCGAATGGCATCAATGGAACGGTCGCGGCTGAGGGAGAACCGGCAGGCTTTGAGGCTCGAGGCGGGCTTGAACATCCCGCAGCCAGGCCCAGTGCGATGACGGCAATCAGCGCAATTGGAACGGACGATACAGACGTGCGCATGGTCATCAAGCCTCGCAGTCATGCATGCGCTTGTCAAAACCGCTGATCGGAGAACACCATTCGCCCTTTGACACTGTGGATGGGCCCGAAAAGATGAGCACGATGCGCTACGCCGACATGCACCGTCGTTCCCTGCAGGATCGTGAAGGCTTCTGGGCCGAGCAGGCCCAACTGATCGAGTGGCAGACACCGCCGCAACAGATCCTGGATTTCTCGCAACCACCGTTTGCACGCTGGTTTGTGGGGGGCACCACCAACCTGTGCCACAACGCCGTGGATCGCTGGCTCACCACGCAGGCAGATACCCCGGCACTGCATTTTGTCTCGACCGAAACCGACGAGGCGAAGACCTGGAGTTTTGCGCAACTGCATCAGGAAGTGCAGCGCATGGCGGCCATCATGCGGTCGTTGGGCGTGGGCCGCGGCGATCGCGTGCTGATTTACATGCCCATGATTCCCGAGGCCACCTTTGCGATGCTGGCCTGTGCGCGGATTGGAGCGATTCATTCGGTGGTGTTTGGCGGATTTGCATCGGTCAGTCTGGCCAGCCGGATCGAAGATGCCACGCCGAAACTCGTGGTGAGCGCCGATGCGGGCTCGCGTGCCGGCAAGGTGGTGCCCTATAAACCCCTGCTGGATGAAGCCATCGCCTTGAGTGCGCACAAGCCGCAACATGTGTTGATGGTCGATCGCCAGCTCTCACCTTTTGCAGTCGTAACGGGTCGCGACCATGACTACAACCAGCTGCGTGAGCAGTATCTTCAGGCGCAGGTGCCCGTGACCTGGCTTGAATCCAATGAGGTGAGCTACATCCTGTACACCTCAGGGACCACCGGCAAGCCCAAGGGCGTGCAGCGTGATGTAGGTGGATACGCCGTGGCGCTGGCCGCCTCCATGAAGCACATCTATTGCGGCCAGGCGGGTGAGACCTATTTCTCGACGAGTGATATCGGCTGGGTCGTGGGGCATTCCTACATCGTTTATGGCCCCCTGATCGCCGGCATGGCGACCATCATGTACGAGGGCACGCCCGTGCGGCCCGACGCGGGCATCTTGTGGCAGCTGGTTGAGCGTTACAAGGTGAGTGTGATGTTCTCGGCCCCGACCGCGATCCGGGTGCTGAAAAAGCAGGATCCGGCATGGCTCAAGCGCTATGACCTGTCCTCGCTCAAGGCGCTCTTTCTGGCGGGCGAGCCGCTGGATGAGCCCACCTCGGCCTGGATCTCGGAAGGGCTGGGGCGTCCGATTATCGACAACTACTGGCAGACCGAGACCGGCTGGCCCATCCTGACCGTGGCCCATGGTGTGGAACCCACGCCTACACGCCTGGGTAGCCCCGGCCTGCCCATGTACGGCTATGACGTGAGGCTGCTGCATGAGCAGACAGGTGAAGCGGTGGGCGACAACGAAAAGGGCGTGATCGCGATTGCGCCCCCGCTGCCTCCCGGCTGTATGCAGACGGTCTGGGGTGACGATGCCCGCTTCGTCAATACCTACTTCAGCAGCGTGCCCGGACAGCAGGTGTATTCCACCTTCGACTGGGGCATCCGCGATACCGACGGGTACTACTTCATCCTGGGCCGCACCGACGACGTCATCAATGTGGCAGGCCATCGGCTGGGCACGCGCGAGATCGAGGAGTCGATCAGCAGCCATGCCGCGGTGGCCGAGTGCGCGGTGGTGGGTGTGGCCGATCAGCTCAAGGGGCAGGTCGCAGTGGCCTTTGCAGTGCTGAAGGACCCGGCCGTGGTGGCGCAGGCCGAAGCGCGGCGTGCACTTGAAGGCGAGGTCATGGCCGTGGTCGATCGGCAACTCGGCGCGGTGGCCCGACCCTCACGTGTGCATTTTGTGCAGGCCCTGCCCAAGACCCGCTCGGGCAAGGTGTTGCGCCGGTCGATCCAGGCATTGTGCGAAGGTCGCGATACAGGGGATCTCACCACCATTGAGGATCCGCTCGCCCTGGAAGGTTTGCGCGAAGCGCTGGGACGCTGATTAGCCAGGCATCTGCAGCGGGGGCTCGGTCATCGCGCCGAGCTGCTCGCGCAATTCGAGGATGCGGTCCTGCCAGTAGCGCTCGGTACCGAACCACGGAAACGCGATCGGAAAGGCCGGGTCGCTCCAGCGCCGTGCAATCCAGGCGCTGTAGTGCATCAGGCGTAAGGTGCGCAAGGGCTCGATCAGGGCGAGTTCGCGCGCGTCGAAATCGCAGGCCCGCCGGTAGCCTCGAAGCAGAGGCGCGAGCTGAATCTGCATCTCGTCGGGATGACCCGATAGCAGCATCCAGAGGTCCTGAATGGCCGGCCCATTGCGGGCATCGTCAAAGTCCACGAAGTGCGGCCCCTGATCGGTCCAGAGCACATTGCCTGCATGACAGTCGCCATGCAGCCGGATGCGGCGCAGCGAGGGCAGGGCAGCGAAGGCCGCCTGAACTGCATCAAGACAGGCCTGCGTCACCGTGCGCCAGGCGGGCAGAAGGGCTTGTGGAATGGCAGCATGCTCGAGCAGCCAGTCGCGTGGCTCGGTGCCCATGCCTTGAATGTCGAGATCGGGCCTGAATTTGAACAGCGGTCGACCGCCCAGGGCATGCATGCGTCCGAGCAGCAGCCCCAGGCGCTCGAGGATGGCTGGATCATCCAGCTCAGGCGCACGGCCACCGCGGCGAGGCGTGACTGCGAATCGCCAGTCCTTGTGGTGGTGCAAGGTCTGGCCATCTCGTATCAAGGGGGCGACAGCAGGAAGGCCGCGCTCGGCCAGAGCTGTGCTCCATTGGTGTTCCTCCAGGATCTGCTCATCCGACCAGCGCCCAGGTCGATAGAACTTCACCACGATGATGTCGCCATCATCCAGCCAGATCTGGTAGACCCGGTTTTCATAGCTGTTTAACGCGAGCAGACGACCATCCGCTTGCCAGCCCCGAGCCTGGAGGGCATCGAGAATGGCCTCAGGATCCAGGCGGGAAAAGGGATGCATGGATAGAGTCTAGCCTTCAGCACAAGGCAAGACCGGGAGTTCCCCTTGGACGCATTCGATTTGAAGGTGCTGGTGCGCACCCTGCTGATGCCGCCGGCCTTGCCCTGGCTGCTCTTGCTTGTGGGCCTGGTTCTGGTCGCATGGCGCGCGCCTGCCCCCGGGCGATCCTCGGTACCTCATGCGCCTCAGGGCATTACGCGACGACGAACGCAGGGGCTGACCTTGCTGAGCCTGGGATTGTTGTTGAGCTATCTGTGTTCGATCGGCCCGGTCGCCGATCTTCTTGCTGCGCGCCTTGAGCAGGGTCTGAGCCGCTGGGAACCTGTGGCGGCGGAGCACTCTCCCCAGGCGATTGTGATTCTGGGCGGTGGTTCGGTTCGCGATGGCGCAAACGTACCTGATCGGGAGCGGCTCAAGCACGGCACGCTTCAGCGGGTGGTGGAAGGCGCCCGAGTGGCCCGTGTCAGCGGACTTCCTGTGCTGGTGTCGGGCGGCGTGCCGCAAGGGCTGCGGCAGCCCGAAGCCCA
>JBEELY010000230.1:0-2563 GCA_041167925.1 Pseudomonadota bacterium
GGCCGTGAACGACGACCTGGCGGCCTGTGGCTATCCTCTATGCAAGGGCGGCATCATGGCGAGCAATCCGCAGTGGTGTCTTGAGCTGCCTCAGTGGCGCGAGCGGTTTGGGCAGTGGATCGGTCAGGGCAGTCCCGCATCACTTCTGAACGCAGCGATTTTTTTCGACTTCAGGGCACTGGCAGGCAATGCCCTGCTGGCCAGGCAGCTTCGCGCCGAGGTGCAGGAGCAGGCCAAGCGGACGCCCCGGTTTCTGAAGCAGATGAGCGATCAAGCCCTGCGCAACGGCCCGCCCGCGAGCCTGGCAGGCCGTGCGCTGACCGCCTGGCTACCTGGGGCTGACGATGAGGTGCTCGATCTGAAGCTGCACGGCACCATGCCACTGGTGGATGGTGCACGTCTACTGGCGTTGGCCCATGGCATCGAGGCCACTGGAACAGAGGCACGCCTGCGCGAACTGGCAGTGCGAGGTCGGATTGAGGCCAAAGAGCAGGCCGCCTGGGTCGAAGCCTTTCACTTCTTCCAGATTCTGCGGCTACGAAGCCAGCATCAGGAACTTTCAGGTCGACATCAGCATGCGCCCGAAGGTGCCGAGGGTGGGCAGGTGAGACCTCAGATTGCATCGGACGGGCCAGGACCTAACTGCCTGCGCATGAATCAACTCTCGGCCATCGAGCAGCGCGCCCTGCGGGAGAGCTGGCGGCAGATGCGGCGCCTGCAGCAGCGGCTCGCTTTGGATTTTCCTGGATGAACCAGAACGGACCCACCGTCGCGGGCTGGCGAAAGCACCTTGTCGGCTGGTTCGAACGCCTTTCAGGAAAACCTGCTGGTCCTGCACAAGGATGGTTAGGAGGAACACCGCGCGCGAGAGCGCAGATGCAGAACAACCGCCGTTGGATCGTGCTGGATTGCGAAACCACCGGTCTCGATCCGGCAAAAGACGCCTTGCTGGCCATTGGCGCGGTAGCCATGGTCGACGGGGCTATTCGCCTTGGCGACCGCTTCGAGCGCACCTTGCAACCGCCCGCGCTATCCAGCGTCAACAATGTGCTGGTGCATGGTCTGGGACATGGAACCCAGGCGCTGGCAGAGGCGCCAGAGACGGTGCTGCAGGCCTGGCAGGTCTGGGTCGCGGATGCCCCTTGCATTGCCTTTCATGCCGCGTTTGATCGGACGGTGCTGGAGCGGGTGACCCATCAATGGTTGGGGCGGCCCTGTCGCTCAGCATGGCTGGATCTGGCAGAACTGGGGCCTGCTGTGGATCCAAGACCCGGAGCCAAAGCGCTGGACGACTGGCTCGCTCGCTACGGCATTTCGGTCAGCCCGAGACACCATGCGAGCGCCGATGCCCTGGCGAGTGCCATGCTTTTGCAGCGTTGGCTGGCGGTATTACCGCCTGGCGAGCGCAACTTCAAATCTCTGCAGCATCGGGCGCGCAACCGGCGCTATCTGCAAGGCTGAGAACGGACTAGATCCGACCGTAACGTAGGGTACCCCCTGAAAAGGGAGGCTTATCGTCCCGTGCGAGGTGCGCTCTTGAGCAGGCGCTGCTTCTCTCGCTGCCACTCGCGCTCTTTTTCGGCCTCCCGCTTGTCATGCTGCTTCTTGCCTTTGGCCAGGCCGATCTCGAGCTTGATCCGGCCCGCCTTGTAGTGCAGGTCGAGCGGCACGAGGGTGTATCCGGCACGCTCCACCTTGCCGATCAGACGGGCGATTTCGGGTGCATTGAGCAGGCACTTGCGGGTACGAATCGGATCCGGCCGCACATGGGTGGACGCCGCCGTCAGGGGAGTGATGTGCGAGCCGAATAGAAAGATTTCGGGCCCGCGCACCAGCACATAGGCTTCCTTGAGATGAGCCCGGCCCGCGCGGATGGCCTTGACCTCCCAACCCTCAAGAACCAGACCCGCTTCAATACGCTCTTCAATGAAGTAGTCGTGAAAAGCCTTGCGGTTGTCAATGATGCTCATGGGCGGGCCGGTAGAATTGAACAAGTCTAACAGCCCCTCCTCCATGGCTACCGTCAGCAAATCGGTTCTTGTGCCCTACAGCGCGCAGCGCATGTTCGATCTGGTCGAGCGTGTCGAAGACTATCCGGGCTTTCTGCCCTGGTGTTCGGGCTCTAGCGTGTCCCAGCGAAATTCAGCCGGCATGACCGCCACGGTTCAGATTGACTTCAAGGGCCTGCGCCAGAGCTTTACCACCGTCAATCATCATGAGCCTGGCCGTCAGATTGACATGCGTCTCAAGGACGGTCCCTTTTCAAGATTGCAAGGCACCTGGCGTTTCATTCCGCTTCGCGAAGATGCCTGCAAGGTGTCCTTTGAACTCGACTATGCCTTTGCCGGGGGGCTCATCTCACGCATGCTTTCGCCGGTGTTCGACCAGATCGCGGGCAGCATGGTCGATGCCTTCGTGAAGCGGGCTGATCAGCTGCATGGCACAGACCACCATGGCTGAAATCGCGATTGCCGTGGTGCATCTACGAGACGACCAGCTTGAGCAGACCGCGCTGAGCCTGCCTCAGGGCAGTCGCGTGGCAGACGCCCTTGCCGCGCTCCTC
>JBEELY010000354.1:0-2520 GCA_041167925.1 Pseudomonadota bacterium
ACCGCGGACGCGCCTGCGCAGCCATTTTCAGGGTGCGGACGAGTTCGCGTCTTGAGTCTTCGAGGAACTGCTTGAGTCCCATGCGCGGCTTGGCAACGATGGCAACCGCACCGGCTGCGAGTGCATCCAGCGCAGCGCGACTGCCTTCGGTGGTCAAAGTTGAGCAGATCACGGTCGGGATGGGGGCGCTGCCCATCAGTTTGCGCAAAAACGTGATGCCGTCCATGCCCGGCATCTCGATATCGAGCAGCAGCACATCCGGGCGCAGCTTGGCAATGGCTGGCTCGGCCAGCAGTGGATTGGGCGCACTGCCGACCAGTTCAATGTCCGGATCGCTCTGCAGCATGTGCATCAGGGCCTGCCGTACGACCGCAGAATCGTCGACCACATAGGTTCGGATGCTCATCGCTGATCTCGCTTCACTGTTCGGTTTGAAGGTCGCAGTTCATGGACAGCACGGTCACCTGCGGTAACTCGCCCACGCTCCAGCGCACTCTGCGTGCAGCCAAGCCACCAACATCCGAGCCGAGAATACGGATGCCTGCCCTGGCCAAGCGGGCTTGTGCCCACTGCACGTTCGACACACCCACATGCGGTGCGCCGCCGCCGTAGAGCCAGGCCTGGCACTGATGGATGTCCATGCCGCGTGAACGCAGCAAGCTCTGCATGGCAAGAAATGCAGGCTCGCCATGCCGCGTATCCTGAGGGCGATCGAGCAGGCCATTGACGACATGGCACATCACCCCGACGGTCTGACGAGGGTCGGTCAGCAACATCGCGATGCAGGAACCCAGCAAGGTTTCTAGCTGGTCTCCCCGTTCGACCAGCGCCACATCGCCGGGATGCAGGACGGTATTCATGATGGCATCTCAAGAATAATGTGGGCTCCGAGGCCCATGTGACCGCATCGATCGGTCGGAGGTCCTGCGACTGCATCGATCATTAGAAGGGCCAGGCGACTGCAATGATCATGCGGACACCTTGCGAAACGCGCCTGGTGCAATCGATTGCAAGGGTGTCTGGCATGGCACACGGCCCTCGGCAGTTCCAAGGAAGAACAGCCCGCCGGGCTTGAGACAGGAGAGCACTCGGTCGACCACCTCGCGCTTGGTTGGGGCGTCGAAATAGATCAGCACATTTCGAAGAAAAACGACATCGAAAGGTCCGAGGGCTTCGATCGGACGGCACAGATTGAGCTGACCGAACTTCACATGCCCGCGCAACTTGTCCTGAATACAGACCATGCCTTCAAAGGCCCCGTCGCCACGCAGGCAGTAGCGTTTCAATCGCTCAGGAGTGACATGGCGCAGTCGATCTTCAGGATAGATGCCTTCGATCGCACTGCGTAGGACGCGGTCACTGATGTCTGTGCCCAGGATGGACCAGTCCGAACCGAGACGCCCCTGCTGCTGCAAATCGGCGAGCAGCATCGCGGTGCTCCAGGCCTCATCGCCAAAGGACGATGCCGCACTCCAGACAGCCAGCCGCTGCGGGCGTGTGCGACCAAGCTCCTGCTCGAGAAGCTGGAAGTGCGCCGGTTCGCGAAAGAAGTAGGTCTCATTGGTGGTGAGCAGATCGACTGCCCTCTGAAACTCACCGCCATCCGAGTAACTGCAAATGAGGGCCAGATAGTCCTCATAGGTCTGCATGCCGAGCTTCTGGATGCGTGGCCCCAGGCGAGAGGCCACCAGCGACTTCTTGCTGTCATTGAGTGACAGACCAATGGCCTCGTACATCAGTCGGCTGATGTCCTGGTAGGTGGGGTCACACAGGGTCAACATGACTCAGACCAACGCTTCTGCAGATTGTGAAGACTCGCACAGGCGTGCCATGTCTTCGATGTCGAAGGCCTTGTCGGGTTCGAGCACGATCACGAACCTGCTGCCCATCTTGCCCATGCCGCGGATGAAGTCGCGCTTGACGACGCCGCCAAAGCTCGGTGGCGGCTCGATCTGATCGGGTGGGATCTCGACCACCTCACTGACTGCATCGACCATCAGGCCGAGCTCGATACGTTCGCCTTCGCGCTGTGCATCGAAGATCACGATGCAGGTTTTCTTGCTGACCTCGGCCGCCTGCCTGCCGAAGCGGGCTTGCAGATCGATCACGGGAACCACCGCGCCCCGCAGATTGATCACCCCGCGTACGAACGGTGGCATCAGCGGCACAGTGGTCATGGGCCCGTACTGAATGATCTCTCGTACCGTGCGGATGTCCATCGCGAACACCTCCTCACCCAGCGAGAAAGTGAGGTACTGCAGCGCCGTGTCCTGAGGCTTGAGATGAGCTTCTTGCATGATCAGGCCTCTCTCAGTAGGGGCGGAAGTTGCCGTGGGTACCCGTGGCGCCCATCGCTGGAACCGTCATGCGCGGGGCGCGGGCGCCTGCGTCGGCTGCGCCGCGGCTCTGGCCGCGCATCGGCGAGGTCGGGCTGCGCCGGTCGACCGTAGGCGCGCCCGGGGCGCCGCGCACTGGTGCGCCTGAGGACAGGTGTGCTGAAGCGCTGACCGTGAAGAAGGC
>JBEELY010000366.1:0-5304 GCA_041167925.1 Pseudomonadota bacterium
TTCGCCTTCGGCACCCACCCGCACCGACACAGGAACTCGAACATCATCAAAGAAGACCTGGTTCACCTCGTGATCGCCACTCACGCTGCGAATCGGCCGGATGGTGATGCCCGGGGTCTGCATGTCGATCAGCAGAAAGCTGATGCCTTCATGCTTCTTGACGGTTTCGTCGCCGGTGCGCACCAGGGCAAACATGCGGTTGGCATGATGGGCATGCGTCGTCCAGATCTTGCTGCCATCGATGCGATAAACCTCGGTGCCATCGGGCTCGGTCACCCGCCGGGCCCGGGTCTTGAGCGAGGCCAGGTCAGAGCCTGAGCCGGGCTCGGAATAGCCCTGACACCAGTAGTCCTCGCCCGACAGAATGCGCGGCAGGTAATGCGCTTTTTGTTCGGGCGTGCCAAAGCGCATGATGACCGGTCCGGCCATGCGCAGGCCCAGCGGCGACAGGGCGGGCGCGCCGGCGCGCGCGGTTTCGGTCTCGTAGATCCAGCGCTGGGTCAGTGTCCAGCCGGTGCCGCCGTACTCCACGGGCCACAGCGGAGCGACCCAGCCACGCGCATGCAAGGTGCGATGCCATCGCATGCAGGGTTCGGGCTCCGAAAAAACCGAGGTGTTCAGGCGGCTGGCTCGGACCAGGTCCGGTGTGAGTTGCGCCTTCAGGAAGGCACGCACCTCGTCCCGGAAGGCCAGATCGGTGGGGCTCAGGCTGATATTCATGGCTCGGACCTCCGGTCAGACTTGCGCCGCAGGGGCGGGCGCAGCGTCGTTCGTCTCGTTGGTGTCTTGTGCGGCGAGGGCAGCACGCATCTGCGCATGGCGGCGCAGATGCCACTCGGCCGGGCCGAGCAGGGCATCGAGCGCGATCTGGCGCTTGAGATATGCACCCACCGCGAGCTCCTCGGTCACGCCCATCCCGCCATGCAACTGGATGGCTTCTTCACAGACCCGGCGGGCGAGCAGGCCCACCTTGGCGCGCACCCCGGCAG
The DNA here is from genome assembly GCA_041167925.1 of Pseudomonadota bacterium. Taxonomy (GTDB): domain Bacteria; phylum Pseudomonadota; class Gammaproteobacteria; order Burkholderiales; family Burkholderiaceae_E; genus UBA4615. The sequence goes on from JBEELY010000366.1 coordinate 990, forward strand.
CCTTGCGGGCACGTAGCAGCGGGGTCGTGTCTGCGTCGGACAAGACCTGAATGCCAGACTGCACCATGGAGCGGGCTTCTTCACAGGCCACCGCAAGATCGGCCATGCGATGCCGCAGCGCCTGATTGGCCGCAAGCGGCTTGCCAAACTGCACGCGCGTGCGCAGGTAATCGGCTGTGGTGCGCAGCACGCTCTCCATTGCACCGCTCGATTCCGCACTGGCCAGCAACAGGGCATCGTCGCAGACCCGGTGCCAGTCGGTGATCGTGGCCGACTGCACATGATCGGCGGCAGCCACCTGAACTCCCCGCAGACTCAGATCACAGGCACCCAGGCTGTCGACAGTGGGCAGGGCCTTCAGGGTCAGTCCCGCGGCCTCGCGCGGAACGATGAAAAAACCAACGCCGCCCTCGGGCATGCGCGCGGCCACCACAAAGGCATGCGCACGATCACCCGCAGCGACCAGGGCCTTGTCGCCCTCGAGCCGCCAGCCGTCTGCTGAGGGCCAAGCCTGGGTGGAAAAAGCGGCGTCGCGCCAGAGCTGTCCGCGCTCGAGCACGGCAGGCACCAGACGCATCTCCCCGCGGGCCACCGGTGCAAGCCAGCGTTGCTGCTGGTCGGCCGTGCCGCAAGCCGCCACCAGGCCTGCCGCCTGGACCAGCACCGGTCCGATGGGATCGTTGATGGGTCCCGCGCCCAGCGCACGCGTCAGGGCACAGAGTTCAGGCAGGCCCTGTCCGAGCCCGTCGCAGGCCTCGGGCAGGCTGATCCCCAGCCAGCCAAAATCAGCCATCGCGGTCCAGCGGCCGTCGGCATCGAGTGCGCCAGCCGCTTCCCTTACCCAGCGCCGAGCGCTGTCTTCGAGCATCTGCAACTCGGATGCCGAGGCCTGATCCATGTGTGTGCTCCCTGGGGCCTTGGGGCCCTCGCATGTTGGACGGCGTCGCGGATCCACGCGAACGGCCAGACTCAACCCGGATCATACCGTCGCGCCTGTCCGGCGAAACGGCGGGCAGCGCTTCGTCCGCAGACCGGCGATAATGTCGCCTGTGCATCGCGGTCCGATGCCCTGCCCAGACCCGAGCTCAAGGCCCCGCCCAGAACGAAACACGACAACACCGGAGACCCCATGACCGCCCCCCAGTTCGAGACCTTGCTCTATGAGGTCGAAGATGGCATTGCCACCATCACGCTGAACCGTCCCGACAAGCTCAACGCCTTCACAACCCGGATGCGCGATGAGGTGATTGCCGCCTTCGATGCCACCGATGCCGATGATGCTGTCAAGGCCGTGATCATCACGGGCGCAGGCCGGGCCTTCTGCGCCGGCGCCGATCTGTCCTCGGGCGGCAGCACCTTCGACTACAAGAGCCGCGGCGACAGCTCGCGCGAAGAGCACCTGGTCAATGGCGTGTACCGCGATGGCGGTGGTCTGGTCACGCTGCGCATCTTTCGCAGCCTCAAGCCCGTGATCGGCGCCATCAATGGCGCCGCGGTGGGCGTGGGCATGACCATGCAGCTGCCCATGGACATCCGGCTGGCCTCCACTCAGGCCCGCTTCGGCTTCGTCTTTGCGCGCCGAGGCATCACGCCCGAAGCCGCCTCGACCTGGTTCCTGTCGCGCGTGGTCGGCATCCAGACCGCGCTGGAGTGGTGCTACAGCGGAAGGATTTTCGATGCACAGGAGGCTTTGCGGGAACGTCTGGTGCGCTCGGTGCATGAGCCACAAGACCTGATGCCGGCAGCCCGCGCCATCGCGCGCGAGATTGCCGACAACACCGCGCCGGTGTCGATCGCCCTCACCCGGCAGATGATCTGGCGCATGGCGGGCGCATCGGATCCGATGCACGCCCATCGCGTGGACAGCCGAGCCATCATGGCGCGAGGCAAGGCCGCCGATGCCAAGGAAGGGGTGAGCGCCTTCCTCGAGAAGCGTCCGCCCCAGTTTCCCAATACGGTGTCGCAAGACATGCCCGAGTTCTTCCCCTGGTGGGATGAGGTTCCCTTCGAGTAAACCCTATGACCATGACCCTGCTGCCCTCTTTTCGCCGCGCCGCGCTGCTCTCGGCCCTTGGTGCCGCCTCGCTTCTGATCGCCAACCCTGTCCTGGCCCAGGCCGGCAAAGACGCCGCCAAGGACGCGACCGGCTTTCCCAACAAACCCCTGCGCTGGATCGTGCCCTTTCCTCCGGGGGGCCCGACCGACTCCTTCTCGCGCCCCGTGGCCCAGAAGCTGTCCGAAATCCTGGGCCAACCGGTCATCGTGGAGAACATTCCCGGCGCCGGAGCATCGATCGGCATGGAGCGTGTGGCCCGCTCGGCGCCCGATGGCTACACCATCGGTCTGGCCACCACAGGCACGCACTCCATCAATCCGCACCTGTACGGCGCCAAATTGCCGCACGACACCAGCCGCGATTTCACGCCGCTCACGCTGGCCCTGCGCTACATGAATGTGCTGCTGGTCAATCCCAAGCTGCCGATCAACAGCGCGGCGGATCTGGTGGCCTATGCCAAGGCCAATCCGGGCAAGGTGACCTTCGGGTCTGCGGGCAACGGTTCATCCAATCATCTGTCGGGCGAAACACTCAAGGTGGTGAGCGGCGCGCCCATGCAGCACATTCCGTACCGCGGTAGCGCGCTGGCCCTGGCTGATGTCATGGGCGGCAACATCACCTTCATGTTCGACATTCCAATCACGGCCGTGCCTGCGGCTCAGTCAGGTCGGGTCAAGATCCTGGCCATTGCCAGCGACAAGCGTTCGCCCTTCTACAAAGACATTCCGACCATGGCCGAGTCGGGCGTCAAGGGCTTTACGGATGTCGGCAGCGACCTCTGGTTCGGCATCGTCGGGCCCGCCGGCATCCCCAAGCCTATCGTGCAAAAGCTCAATGCCGCGCTGATCCAGGCCATCCGCTCACCCGAGATCCGACAGCGCATGGCCGCCTCGGGCTTTGAGCAGTGGACCAGCACGTCTGAGGAGTTCGCCGCGGTCATCAAGACCGACCGGGATCGCTGGGGGCCGATCGTGAAGGCCTCGGGCGCCAAGGTCGACTGATACGGCGCTGACCATCGTGGACCTCTCATCGCCCGCCTCACTTCGCGCACCACAGTCCGGAGTACGCACGCTGCAGGGCTCGGCGGCCATTCCGGATGGCCGCGGGCTGAACCTCTACACCGTCGATCCCATGGCGGCAGCGCTCTTTGCGCTCTACCTGCCGGCCGATCTCTTCGCCCATCTGGCGCCGCATTTCGAGCGTCTTGGAGGTTTGGCGGGTAGCCGGCTGGACGAGCTCGCGCTGGTCGCCGACAAGCATCCGCCCACCCTGTCGGTGCGCGACCGGCGTGGCAATGATGAGTCGCGCATCGACAAGCATCCGGCCTATGTCGAGCTCGAACGCGTGGCCTTTTGCGATCTGGGGCTGGCCGCCCTGTCGCACCGCCCGGGCGTGCTGGGCTGGCATGCGGCCATGCCTGCGGCCGCTAAATACGCGCTCACCTATCTCTTCGTACAGGCCGAGTTCGGCCTGTGCTGCCCGGTCTCCATGACCGATTCACTGGCCCGTACGCTGCGCAAGTTCGGCGAGCCTGACCTGGTGGCTGAGGTGCTGCCGCAGGTTACGGCCACCGACTTTGATGCGCTGCGCCAGGGCGCGATGTTCATGACCGAGCAGGGGGCGGGCTCGGATGTGGCAGGCACGGCCACCGAAGCGGTTGAGCTAGGCGACGGGCGCTGGGCCCTGCATGGCGACAAATGGTTCTGCTCCAACCCGGACGCCGGCTTTGCCATGCTGCTCGCCCGCAGCGAGCCTGCGCAGACCCATCCCGGGCTGAAGGGTGTCTCGCTCTTTTTGCTGCCCAAGTACCTTCCCGATGGCCAGCACAATGCTTATCGCATCCTGCGCCTGAAGGACAAGCTCGGCACCCGCTCCATGGCCAGCGGCGAAATCCGCCTTGAAGGCGCCACCGCCTTTCTGGTCGGCGAGCGCGGGCGTGGCTTTCAGCAGATGGCCGACATGGTCAACAACTCGCGCCTGTCCAATGGCGTACGCGCAGCCGGACTGATGCGGCGTGCGCTGACCGAGGCCCTGCATGTGGCTCGCGAGCGCATTGCGTTTGGCAAGGCCCTGATCGATCTTCCGCTCATGCGACGCCAGCTGGCCAAGATGACCATGCGTACCGAGCAGGCCCGCAGCATGGTGTTCCAGACCGCGCGGGCGCTTGAGCGCGCTGATCAGGGCGATCGCGAGGCCGCCCGGCTGGCCCGCATCCTCACGCCGCTCATCAAGTTCCGTGCCTGCAGAGATGCCCGCGGC
>JBEELY010000385.1:0-2594 GCA_041167925.1 Pseudomonadota bacterium
CCCTGCTCGACAAGCGGGGCAAGGTGATCAACATCTTTCGTACCCTCATGAACCATCCGGACGCCATGAAGGGCTTCATGGGCTGGGGCTCGTATGTGCTGAGCAAGAAGAACAGCCTGCCTGCCCGCGAGCGCGAGATCGTCATCCTGCGCATCGGCTTTCTCTGCGGCTCGGGCTATGAATGGACTCAGCATCGGGCCATTGGAGAGCGTGCCGGGCTGACCGCTATTGAAATCGAAGCCATCAAGGTGGGCGCTGCGGCCTCGAACTGGTCTGCCGCTGATGCCGCCCTGCTGCAGGCCACTGACGACCTGCACAAGGATCATTTCGTGAGTGAAGCCAGCTGGTCAGCGCTGCGTGAGCACTTCAACCCGACGCAGTGCATGGATGTGGTCTTTACTGCCGGGCAATACACCCAGGTCTCGATGATCCTGAACAGCCTGGGCGTGCAGCTCGATGAAGGCCAAGTGCTGGATCCGGATCTCGACCGGCGCAAGGACTGAGCGACTTCACTCAGTGAATGTGCTTGGCGACTCTGCCGAGCCTCAGGCCCGCGGAGCGCGAAGCAGTGCCCTGAGCGCTTCGAGGCGGAAGGGTTTGCCCAGAAAGCCTTCCATTCCTGCCTCGAGGCAGGCAGCGCGGTCTTCTTCGAAGACATTCGCAGTCACGGCAATCACACGGGGTTGATGCAGGGTCGTGGCGGCCCGCAGCCGCCGGGTCACCTCCAGCCCGTCCAGCCCGGGCATACGAAGGTCCATGAGTACCAGATCGAAGCGATCGGATTGCAGTCTTTCCCAGGCCTGATGTCCGTCTTGCGCCAGCTCGGCCTGAACGCCCAGACGCTTGAGCAGGGTCATCATCAGCATCTGATTGACCGGGTTGTCTTCCGCCACTAGTACACGGCGATGGATCTGGCCCTCTTGCTGCGGCGCATGCTTCAGCGCACGAGCGGGTACAGCCTGTGGCGCCTCAGGCGCTTTCCAGGACAGACGAAAACAGGCCCCCTGCCCCAGCTGGCTGCGAACGCTCAGTTCGCCGCCCATGAGACGCGCGATCCGCTGACTGATCGCCAAGCCCAGCCCGGTACCGCCGAAATCACGGGCTGTGGCTGCCCGCTCCTGCACGAAGGGCTCGAAAATGGCGGCCAAGCGCATGGGCTCGATGCCGACACCGTTGTCCTCGACCTCGAGCATCAGCGGGCCCGCAAAGGTCGGCCCCGGATCGCAGCGCAGACGAACCCGGACCTGGCCACCCGGTGCAAACTTGATCGCATTGGAGACCAGATTGAGCAGGATCTGACGTAAACGCAGGTCGTCGCCCAGGAGACTATCGGGCACCTCGGCCTGGACGACGAAGCCCAGGTCGACCTCACGACGCTGCGCGCTCTGTTCGAGCATGTCGCGCACTTTATCCAGGGTCTCGCGTGGTTTGAAGGGGGTCAGGTCGAGTTCCATGCGCCCCGCCTCAACTTTGGAAAAGTCGAGGATGTCATCGATGATCTTGAGCAAGAGCTCGCCACTCGAAATGATGGCCTGCGCTTGTGCCTGCTGGGCCGCCTCCAGCGGGCTGTCGATCAGGAGCTGCGCCATCCCCAGCACCCCGTTCATGGGTGTGCGCAACTCATGGCTCATGGTGGCCAAAAACGCGGTCTTGGCCCGAGTGGCTGCCTCGGCCCGCGTCAGTGCATCGGCCAGCTCTGCGGTCCGCTGCCGGACCTGCGCTTCAAGCGAATCGGCCAGGCTTCGCAGGGCCTGGTTGCTTTCATAAAGCTCACGACTGCGTTGCTCCAGGGCCTGCTCAGCCTGCTTTCGGGCTTCGCGCTCGCGCTGCGCACGGCGCTCAAGCCGCTTGAGCCGTTCGGGCAGATCGGAGTCGGGCTCAGGCACCGAATCGCCCGGGGTGTTCATCTCAGACCAGCACCTTCTGCATGGACACACCGTCCAGCAAGGTGAATCGTGTTTCGCCCGCGTGTGCCGCACCGAGCGGCTCGCGCTCGATGCCGATCGCGCCGCCGAACTGCCGGATGCAGGCCAGAATCAGACCGTGCGCCAGGTCTTCCATGCAGCGGGGTGAACGGTAGTCGAGCACCAGGCAGCCCGCGCTTGGGCGAGAAACCTCGAACCCTGGGAGTTCGGCATCGGGAAAGAGCTTGCGCACTTCCGTATGAATCACCGACTCGATGCCCTCGAGCACTTCGAAGGCATGCGTCTTTCCTTCAAAAAACCCTGGAAACCCCGTTGCCAGCGAGACATAGAGATGCTCACCAAACCATCGCAGCAGCGAAGGAACGGGTTGTCCGGTGTGCTTTTGCAGCGCCACCAGGAGGCGCACCATTTCGCGATGGTCATAGTTGCCTACCGCGGTATAGGCGCCCCCCGAGGGCAGTTCCGATTCCTCGATCAGGGTATCGACCAGTTCAGCCGAGTGGGTGCGCTCGACCAGTTCGAGAAACTCGGTAAACACCATGCCTTTCATGTCTTCTCCAGCAACAGACCGAGTACCAGGGCAAGGCCGACCAGGATGGCCGGAAGGGCGAGGATACGCGCAGCTCGATACAGGCCAGCCTCGCTCGTGCGCCCGCCATCGAAGGCGAT
>JBEELY010000422.1:0-3862 GCA_041167925.1 Pseudomonadota bacterium
ACCGTGCGCAGAATCTTGCTGCCATCGAACACGCTCTGCAGGCGATGCCCGATGCGCAGAGCCGGCTGAACCAATTCAACACCCTGAATCACTGACCCTGAATCACGGATTCCCATGGCCCTCATCCAGTACCTCACCCGCATTCAGTTCGACTTCGGCGCATTGCGTCTTCTGTCCGAAGAAATGGGGCTGCTTGGCATGCGCAGACCCCTGCTTGTGACCGACCGCGGTGTTGTCGCGGCTGGCCTGGCGCAGCGGGTGTCCGATGCCATGAACCCCGCGCCGGTGGCCACGTTTGCCGACACGCCCTCCAATCCCACCGAGGCGGCAGCACTACAGGCGCTGGCCCTCTATCGCGAGCAGGCCTGCGATGGCCTGGTGGCGGTGGGCGGTGGTTCAAGCATGGATCTGGCCAAGGCGGTGGCCGTGCTGGCCACGCATGACGGTCCGCTCACGCAGTTCATGGCGGTTGAAGGTGGCGTGGCGCGCATCACCCCGGCGGTGGCGCCTGTAATCGCCATTCCGACCACCGCAGGCACCGGAAGCGAAGTCGGCCGAGGTGCGGTCGTCATCCTCAACGATGGACGCAAGCTCGCACTGCTCAGTCCGCACCTCATACCCAGGCTCGCACTGTGCGATCCCGAACTCACCCTGGGTCTGCCCGCAGGCCTCACGGCGGCTACAGGCATGGACGCACTGGCCCATTGCGTTGAGACCTTCCTCGCGCCTGCCAACAATCCGCCGGCCGAAGCGATTGCCCTCGATGGTGCGCAGCGCGTGGCCCGTTTTCTGGAGCGTGCCGTCAAGGACCCTCAGGATCGCGAGGCCCGCTGGAACATGATGATGGCCGCCATGGAAGGCGCCATGGCCTTCCAGAAGGGGCTAGGTGCGGTGCATGCCCTGTCGCACCCCCTGGGCGCCTTGCAGCCGCTCAATCCGCATCACGGCACGCTCAATGCTGTGGTGATGCCGGCGGTACTGCGCTTCAATCAGGCCACTGAAGGCATCGCCTGGAAATACGAGCGCCTGCGCAGTGTGCTGGGTCTGTCAGCGGATGCAGACCTGAGTGAGCACATCAGCGCCTTCAATCGCGCGCTAGGTTTGCCCTCCGGGCTGGCCGCCATGGGCATCACTGCAGACATGCTGCCTGCGATCGTGCCGCACGCGCTCAAGGACCACAGCCTGGCAAGCAATCCACGGCCGGTCGACGCCGATCAGATGCTTGGGCTGATGCAAGACTCGATGTAGTCAGGGGCGTCTTCCCGACCTGGAAGATTCCCTACCTTCAGCATCCCGGACACCAAGTATTCTGGACATTGAACATGTCGGTCGTTCTCACCTTCTGTCTGCGCCGCATTCCTTCGCTGAGCTTGCAAGAATTCCAGCGCTATTGGCTCGAGCATCATGCGCCCCTGGTCCGCTCGCATCTGCAGGTCCTGGGCGCAGCACGCTATGCCCAGTGGCATGCGCTGCCCGATGACCCCGCAACGCTTGGCCTGAGCCGCGTGCGGCAGGCCCCTGAGCCCTTTGATGGCATGGCCCAGCTCTGGTGGGATAGTCGGGACGCCTTTGATCGCTCCATGAAGGAACCGCTTGCCCGCGAAGCGGGCCGGATCCTGCTCGAAGATGAACGCCGCTTCATCGACCTGACCCGCTCGCCGATCTGGATCAACCGGGGGCATGTGTTTGATGCCGGCCACTGAGGCTTGTCCGCCGGTACTAGGCGACGGACAGCATGGGGAACAGGGCAATGGGGTGAGGGTCAGACCTGGCCCCCGACACAACCGCAGCCATGCGTTCTGCGTGGCGCCGATGATGGACTGGACCGACCGGCACTGCAGGTTCTTCCACCGACTGATCAGTCGCAAGGCGCTGCTCTATACCGAGATGGTGACGACCGGCGCCGTGCTGCATGGAGATCTGGAGCGAGTGCTCGGTTTCAGCGAGGCCGAGCAGCCGGTGGCCTTGCAGCTTGGTGGCAGTGAACCTGCCGATCTCGCCCGCGCTGCCCGGATTGGCGAAGGCTACGGCTACAACGAAATCAATCTGAACTGCGGCTGCCCGAGCGAGCGGGTGCAACGGGGTGCTTTCGGGGCCTGCCTCATGAAAGAGCCCGCGCTCGTGGCCGACTGCATCAAGGCCATGCAGGATGCGGTGAGCATTCCGGTCACGGTCAAACACCGGATTGGTTTGGGCCGAGACGAGTCCGATGGTCTCGTGATGGACTTCGTGAGCGCCCTCTACGATGTCGGCTGTCGGGTCTTCATTGTGCATGCCCGCAACGCCTGGCTCGAGGGGCTGAGCCCCAAGGAAAACCGCGAGATTCCGCCGCTGCGCTACGACGTGGTTCATGGGCTCAAGGCAGCCTTTGCGCAGGCGACCTTTGTGCTCAACGGAGGACTCGCCGACCCGATATCGGCTCTGCCGCATGGGCAGGGGCTAGACGGCCTCATGTTTGGCCGTGCTGCCTACCACCAGCCCTGGATCCTGAGCCAGGTGGATGCGCTGTGTGATCCCGAGGGCGCTGCAACTCGCACGCGCGATGAGGTGCTTGAAGACCTAGCGACCTACGCCCGGCAACAGCGGGGCAAGGGCGTGCCGCTACGGGCCATCGTGCGCCATGTGCTGGGGCTCTACCACGGTGAACCCGGTGCGCGTGCCTTCAGACGGGTTCTGAGCGACGCGAGCCTGCTGCGCGATGCGGATCACTCGCTGATCTGGCGCGCGCGTGAGGCCATGCGCACATAGGCCACCACTGCGCCAAAGGCCAGCGCCGACAGGGCAGCTTCGATGCCGCCAAGCCAGCGGCCGGTCAGCGACGGATCGCTCACCATGCGCACCAGTCCTTCGCACAGATAGAGCATGACCAGCATGGACCACCACTGGTAGGCCTTCAGGCTGCCTCGTGAGAGAAAAGGCAGGGCCAGCAGCAAAGGCAGGGCCTTGATGGCCAGTAAAGAGCCGCCGGGCTTGAGCGGCGACCACCAGAGTTCCCATCCGAGCGACAGCACTGCAAGCGCCGCGAAGGCGAGCAGCGTGAGTCGTCGGCAGAGCACGATGCCAGGAGTGGAGTCCTGTTCCTTGAAAGCAGAGGCCTTGCCGTCAATCGATGGGCCAGACGCGCTGGAGGGCGGAGGATGCGCTGTGGTCATGGCGCCGAAGGTACCATCGCGCCATGCCTGCTTTTGTCACATCCCTGCGCGAACTGATGGTACAGATGGCCAGCGACGCCCGCGAGCTGCGCCTGTCACAGACCGCAAGCAGCCTGACGGTGCTGACCCTGATGGCCATCGTGCCCGTCGTGGCCATCGGCCTGATGGTGCTGACCGCGCTGCCGGCATTTGCCACCCTGCGGACCGGGCTTGAGCAGTTCATCAGCAGTTCGGTCTTTCTGCCCTCCATTAGCAACACGGTCATGGAGGCGATCAACCGCTTCGTTGCTGCCGCCCAGCGGCTGTCGGCACTGGGTACCGTGATCTTCATGGCCACCGCCTTCGGATCCATGCTCACGATCGATCGGACCCTCAACCAGATCTGGGGTACCGAGCGGGCCCGCCCGCTCTGGCAGAGGCTGACGCTCTACTGGGCCATGCTCAGCCTGGGTCCCTTGCTTCTGGGCGGAGCTCTGGCGCTGCAACTCAAGTTTCGCAGCAGCCTGCGTGACCTGCCCTGGATCACCGAGGTGATGGCGGGTTTGTCGCCGTCGCTGGTGGTAACTGGCGTGCTTTTCGTGCTCTACAAGCTTGCCCCCAATACCCGGGTACGTGCCCGGCATGCCATGGCAGGTGCCGTCCTGGCTGCATTGCTGCTCGAGGGCATGCGGGTCGCCCTTGGGCTGTATGTGCGCCTCACGCCAGGCACG
>JBEELY010000439.1:0-6945 GCA_041167925.1 Pseudomonadota bacterium
CTTGCTCACGTGGAGATCAAGCAAACACGGGCTGAAGAGGTTAGGCAGGCCTGCGATCTGGTGATGTGTCGTGCCCTGACCTCCCTGGCCGAGTTCATCCGGATTTCGTCCGGACTCATCGAGACCGGGACGCGGCTTTGTGCTCTGAAAGGCCGTCGTGTCGAGATCGATGCCGAGTTGAGCGAGTTGCCCTCCGGCTGGAACGCGGAAGTCCTCCCCGTGAAGGTTCCTGGCCTGGATGCCGAGCGGCATCTGGTCCTCATGCATCGTACGGCTGGGGGGTCTGACACTTCGCCCCCGACCCGCGCCTGATCCATCCCGATCCCTTCCCTCTCAGGACCCAGTACTGTGGCCACCATTTTTGCGATCGCCAATCAGAAGGGAGGGGTGGGCAAGACCACCACTACGGTGAATCTGGCGGCGGCGCTTGCCCGACGTGGGCAGCGGGTGCTGCTCGTTGACCTCGACCCTCAGGGCAATGCGACCATGGGGTGCGGAATCAACAAGCGAGAGATCGAGCTGTCGGTCTACCCGGTGTTGCTCGGACTGACCGCGGTGCCGGCGGCCCGTCAGCGTTCGGAGGCTGGCGGCTTCGATGTGCTGCCTGCCAATCGACAGCTGGCCGGCGCCGAGGTCGAGCTGGTCGATCTGGATCATCGGGAAACACGTCTCAAAAGCGCCTTGGCGACAGTAAACCAGGACTACGAATTCATCCTGATCGATGCCCCGCCCTCCCTGTCCTTGTTGACCCTGAATGGCTTGTGCGCGGCTCAAGGTGTTGTCATTCCGATGCAGTGCGAGTACTACGCCCTCGAGGGTCTGTCGGATCTGGTGTCCACGATTCGCTCGGTTCACGCCAAGCTCAACCCTGCGCTCAAGCTGATCGGTCTCCTGCGCGTGATGTTCGATCCCCGGATGACCCTGTCGCAGCAGGTCTCGGCCCAGCTCGAGCAGCACTTCGGAGACAAGGTGTTTCGTACCGTGATTCCGCGCAATGTCCGCTTGGCCGAGGCGCCCAGCTATGGACAGCCTGGCGTCGTGTTTGACCCCGCATCAAAAGGCGCGAAGGCTTATCTGGACTTTGCTGATGAAATGATCGAGCGGGTCCGGCCGCGCGTCGATCCGTCGTCGTAAGGCGATCCACTGCGCCGCGGTCTCGCCAACGTTCGCCGCCGCGCCTTCTGTCACCACGACTTCTGCCACCGGGTTTTTCCTCGCAACCCCTTCCTCGCACCTCTTGCTACCGTCCATGCCCGCACCCAAGTCAGCCGCTGTTCGCAAGCCCAAAGGACTCGGCCGGGGCCTCGAAGCCCTGCTCGGCGAAGATCCCGCCACCCTGACCGATGACCCTGCCGCTCCTGCGGGAGCGCCCGTGCGTCTGCCTCTCGACGCGCTTCAGGCCGGCCGCTATCAGCCCCGGACCCGCATGGATGAATCAGCCCTGGAGGAATTGGCGGCCTCGATCACCCAGCACGGGATCATGCAGCCTCTGGTGGTGAGGCCGCTGGGCGGTGGACGCTACGAGATCATTGCCGGAGAGCGACGCTTTCGGGCGGCGCAGTTGGCTGGGCTTGACGAAGTTCCCGTGCTGGTGCGCGAGGTGAGCGACCAGAACGCGCTGGCCATGGCCCTGATCGAGAACATTCAGCGCGAGGACCTCAACCCGCTTGAAGAAGCGCATGCGATCCGGCGCCTGATCGACGAGTTCAGTTACACCCATGAGCAGGCTTCCGAGGCGATCGGGCGTTCGCGCAGCGCGACAAGCAATCTGCTGCGCCTGCTCAACCTGGCGCCGGCGGTGCAGACCCTGCTGCTCGCAGGTGACCTCGAGATGGGCCATGCCCGGGCCTTGCTGGCGCTAGACCGGGCCGGACAGGTGCTTCAGGCCCATCAGGCCGTGGAGCGCCGGATGACGGTAAGAGAGGTTGAGCAGGCGGTCCAGACCTCACTCGAGGCAAGCCGGCGTGCGCAGGAGGCTGAAGCCCGGGCGAGGCTGCCCGGTGCGACCGGGCAGCCAGAGCCCTCCGATCGTGAGCGAAGAGCCGGTAGTGGTGGCTCACTTTCAAAAGATGATCCCGACCTTTTACGTCTCCAGGAAAAGATTGCCAATCACCTGGGTGCAGCAGTCAAACTCAAGGCAGGTGCCCGAGGCCGGGGCGAGCTGATCGTGAAGTTCGACTCCATCGAGCAGTTTGAAGGGCTGCGCGAACTGCTTGGTCTGACAGACGCGCGACTGGACGACTGAAGCGCAGACACAGCATCGGACCGCCGGTCTGAGATCCCCTGCCCCCGGCTTCAGCCCTTAGGCCGTGGACTTCAGCCTCAGCCTCAGATCCCGGTGGCCTTGCGCAGGAAGTCTTCCCGGTCGATCGAGCGTACCGGCACCTCTCGCAGATCTCCGCCCTTGAGCAGCCGTAACGAGACCACAGTACCAGCAGGACCGGCCTTCCAGAGCTTGCGGTAAAAGTCGGCCTGCTCAAGAACCTTGTCACTACCCACGCCCAGCACGATGTCGCCTGGCGTGATGCCGGCCGCATCGGCCGGGCCGTTGGGCGCAACCCGGGTCACCACAAGGTGACCGCGCAGGCTTTCGGTAGTCATGCCGAGCCAGGGATTGGCGCCGCTTGAGCGGCGGCCATTGGCGAGCAGATCAGCCAGGATGGGTTTGAGCAGATTGACTGGAACCCAGAGGTTACCCGGCACGCCCTGTTGGCTGGTGGAGGCATCGTTGACCATCAGGGATCCGACGGCGATCAACGCACCCTCTGCATTGATCAGGGCTGCGCCGCTCCAATTGTTGACCGGCGGAAACGTGTAGATCGGCCGCTCGAGCAGGTATTCCCAATTGGCGGCAAAAGGCTTCCTCGACAGTACGGCAATCTCGGTCGCCTCAGGCTCTCCCTGGCCCAAAGTGAGCACCCGCTCACGCTCGGCGATCTTGTCGGAGTCACCCAGGGGCATGGGCTTGCCGTCCAGCGGAAGCACGGCCCGCACCAGTCCAAAGCCGGTGGCATGGTCATAGGCTGCAACAGCAGCAGGAATGCGTTTGCCCGAGGCGCTGGTGATCATGACCGCATCCGCTTCGAGCGTGACATAGCCAATGGTGAGCACCGTGCGCTCATCCAGAATGATCCCGGTCCCGAATCGGGCCGGTCCGAGCGAAGCCGCTGAGGAGGCGTCGTCGGGAATGCGGGCATCGACCCGTACGATGGAGCGGTTGAAACGGGTGGGGTCGCCAATCAGGGTCCGCTCGGGAAGGCTGGCGCCTTGGCTGCGGCTGGCCTGCGCCGCGGCTGGTGCGGCCTGCATGAGCGCTGAAGTGGCCAGCAGTGCAACCATCACCGACGTTAGCCCGGCGCAGGCTGAACTCAGGGCAGCGCGTTTCAAGGATGTGCCAGGGATCTTGTGCAGAGGGCGCATGGCGGCTCGTTTCGTGAATGGTCCTGCATGCGTTCAAACCGCTCATGCAGAGAGACGATTCTTCTTCTGTAGGCCAGGATTGGCAAGGCTTCCCATTGTAGGCAAGGGTTACTCCCGGCCAGGCTTGCATGACCTCGGAGGGCTCGCCAGGCATGCAACAAAGCCCCTCTTTTGACCTCGATCACACCTCAGCCTATAATCTTCAGGCTTTGTTCGTCGCACACCCGTCTGCGGGGCTCAACATGTTCGTCGCAGTCGGTATGCAGGTCGCCGCAGTCTTGGGGCTGGCCCTGGTGGCTGGTCTATTTTTTGACTGGCACAGTGCTGGGTATCTGGTGCTCGGTGGCGTGACGGCAATCATTCCGAATGGGTTGTTGGCCCTAAGAGTGGCCAGCCACCGGGGCAAGCCTGCAGAGTCATACCCTGTGGTCTTCTTCCTGGGCGAGTTTGCCAAGATCGGTATGACCGCGGTGCTGTTTGTGCTGATGGTCAGGCTGTTCGAGTCGCTCTCCTGGCTGCCCTTCCTGATCGGACTGATTGCGGCACTGCAGGCGCCGCTTTTTGCACTGATGGTGGTGCAAAAGCCGGAGTCACCGAAAGGTGTGGATCAGGTCGGGAGTCAATCCCTTCCGGATCGTGCGGGCAACAGACATTAAGTTGTAACTGGTATCAGGTTTCTTCAGCAGATCGTTTCGACCGAACTTCGCCTTCGCCGACTACCGAGAATATCGAGCACGACATGGCCGACGCAGCGCACGCACCGACCGCATCCGAATACATCGTGCATCACCTGACGCACCTGAACAATTCAGGTCATGCGCAGGAAAAGGTCGTCGATTTTTCTCTGATCAACCTCGATACCGTGTTCTGGTCGGTAGCCATGGGTGTCCTGGGCGCCTTCCTGATGTGGCGTGCGGCCAAGCGGGTCACCGCAGGGGTGCCGACTCGCTTTGTGGGCGCCATCGAGTTCCTGGTCGAGTTCGTGCACGAGCAGGCCCGCTCGATCGTCAAGGGCGATCTCACCTACATCGCGCCCCTGGCGCTGGTCACGTTTGTCTGGATCTTCCTGATGAACGCCATGGACCTGGTTCCGCTCGATCTCATCCCCCGCGCCTGGGAGCTTTACTACGGCGCCACCGGTCGCGATCCGCACCATGCCTACATGCGAGTGGTGCCCTCCGCCGACCTCAACGCCACCCTGGCCATGTCGCTGGTGGTGCTGTTTGCCTCCATCTATTACGGCATCAAGATCAAGGGCGGGGGCGGTTTCATTCACGAGCTGTTCTCTGCGCCCTTCGGCAGCAACATCGTGCTGGCACCCTTCAACTTCGTTCTGCAGCTGATCGAATATGCCGCCAAGACCGTGTCGCTCGGCATGCGGCTGTTCGGCAATATGTTTGCCGGCGAACTGGTCTTCATGCTGATTGCCCTTCTTGGCGCCACCGCCACCTGGTGGGGTTTCGGGCTGCATTTCCTCACGGGCTTGGGCTGGGCGATTTTCCACATCCTGATCGTCGCGCTTCAGGCCTTCATCTTCATGATGCTGACCCTGGTGTACCTCGGCCAGGCCCACGAGCATCACTGAGACCGTCTTCCACCCGAAGAGGCGTTGTCAGCATCGGTTTTTCGCATCACCCCTGGTTTTCTGTTCTAACCCTTGGTTCAACACCACCGCTTCAACCACAAGGAGTCGTCATGACCAACGTTGCATTAGTCGCGATCGCCGCCGGCCTGATCATCGGGCTGGGTGCCCTCGGTGCCTGTATCGGCATCGCCATGATGGGTGGCAAGTACCTCGAAGCCGCCGCCCGTCAGCCTGAGCTGATGGACAAGCTGCAGACCAAGATGTTCCTGCTGGCCGGCCTGATCGACGCCGCTTTCCTGATCGGCGTCGGTATCGCGATGATGTTCGCGTTCGCCAACCCCTTCAAGTGATCCGCTCTTGAACCTGCCGGAGGCTTGCGTGTCGTACGTGAGCCCCGTTCCTGGTCTCTCGGGTCCCTTTTGGAGGTTTGAGTCGTGAACATCAACGCGACGCTTTTCGTCCAGATCGCTGTTTTCCTGGCGCTCTGGTGGTTCACCGCAAAGTTTGTCTGGCCGCCGATCACCAAGGCGCTGGACGAGCGCAGCAAGCGCATTGCCGACGGCCTGGCCGCGGCCGATAAGGCCAAGTCCGACTTGGCCGCCGCCGAACAACGGGTCGATGCCGAGATCAAGGCAGCGCGTGCCAGCGCTGCCGAAGTCCGTGCAGCTGGCGAAAAGCAGGCTGCAGGTCTGATCGAGGACGCTCGTGCCGAAGCGGCTCGCATCGTCAGCGAAGCCCGCAAGGCCGCTGAAGCTGAGGCCGTACTGGCCGCTCAGCACGCCAAAGACCAACTGCGCGAGCAGGTGGCCACACTGGCTGTCGCCGGCGCCGAGCGCATCCTGCGTCGCGAAATCGATGCGGCGCGTCACGCAGAACTGCTCGCCGGCCTGAAGGCCGAGCTGCGCTGAGGTCTGACCCATGGCTGAGATGCTCACCATCGCCCGGCCCTACGCCGAAGCCGTGTTCAAACTGGCACGGGAGGGCAATGCCCTGCCGTCTTGGTCGGATGCCCTCGCGCGTTTGGCCGCGGTCGCGCAGAGCCCCGATGCACGCAACCTGATTGGCAATCCTCGCTTCACCGACACGCAGGTGGCCACGCTGGTCGCCGACGTGGCAGGAGAGCTCTCGGTCGAGCAGCGCAACTTCGTTCAATTGCTTGCTGGCAATGAACGACTGAGCGTGCTGTCCGAGATCCGGGAGCATTTCGAGAGCCTGCGCAATGCCCATGAAGGCGTGCTCGACGCTCGCGTGAGTTCGGCCTACCCGCTGTCCGACGCTCAGGTGGCCGAAGTGGGCGCCACGCTCGAAGCCAAATACGCCCGCAAGGTCAAGATTTCGGTCGCTATCGACCCGGAACTGATCGGCGGGATCTCGATCCGCATCGGAGACGAGGTGCTTGATACCTCGGTCCGCGGCAAGCTCGCCCAGCTCGCCGATGCCCTGATGAACTAAGTCGCATCGCCGACTCAGGAGAGAAACACAATGCAGCTCAACCCGGCCGAAATCAGTGAACTGCTGAAGTCCAAGATCCAGAACCTGGGCGTTGGCGCAGACGCGCGCAACCAGGGCACGGTCGTGTCCGTGACCGACGGCATCTGCCGCGTCCACGGCCTGTCCGGCGTGATGCAGGGCGAGATGATCGAATTCCCCGGCAACACCTTCGGCCTTGCGCTCAACCTCGAGCGTGATTCCGTGGGTGCAGTGGTGCTGGGTGAGTACGAGCACATCTCCGAAGGCATGACGGTCAAAGCCACCGGCAAGATCCTTTCGGTGCCGGTCGGCCCCGAACTCATTGGTCGTGTGGTGAACTCGCTGGGCGAACCCATCGACGGCAAGGGCCCGATCAATGCCAAGATGACCGACGTCATCGAGAAGGTTGCCCCGGGCGTGATCGCACGGAAATCCGTGTCGCAGCCGGTTCAGACCGGCCTGAAGGCGAT
>JBEELY010000454.1:0-2952 GCA_041167925.1 Pseudomonadota bacterium
TGGCCATGGCCGCCGCCATCCGGGGCTATCGCATGGTGCTGATCATGCCGGACAACCTGTCCATCGAGCGGCGTCAGACCATGAAGGCCTTTGGCGCCGAGCTCATTCTGGTGAGCAAGGAGCAGGGCATGGAATACGCCCGCGATCTTGCCGATGCCATGCAGGCGCGCGGTGAGGGCAAGGTCCTTGACCAGTTCTCGAATGACGACAACTGGGCCGCGCACTTCGAGACGACCGGCCCCGAGATCTGGGAAGACACCCGGGGTGAAGTCACACACTTTGTTTCGGCCATGGGCACGACCGGCACCATCACCGGCGTGTCGCGTTTTCTGAAAGCGCAAAATCCCTCGGTGCAGATCGTGGGTGCGCAGCCTGATGAGGGTTCGTCCATTCCTGGCATTCGCAAGTGGCCCGAAGCCTACCTGCCGTCCATCTATCGGCATGCGCTGGTTGATCGCATCGAGTACGTCTCACAGGCCGAGTCCGAAGAGATGGCCCGTCAATTGGCTGCCCAGGAGGGTATTTTCTGCGGCCCTTCGGCGGCGGGCGCCTGCTGCATTGCCCTGCGTATTGCCCGTCAGGTCGAGAATGCAACCATCGTTTTCATTGTTTGCGACCGAGGCGATCGCTATTTGTCGATGGATCTTTTTCCGGGCTGAGCCTTGGGTCGCGCTGGGGCGGCGGTTCTGGCCAGATTGCGCTCCTGCGTCAGGACCTCAGCAAAGTCGATGACTGCCATGGCATAGAAATACGAGCGGTTGTAGCTGGTGATGGCATTGAAGTTGGTGGTGCCCAGCCAATAGCGCGTGGGTGCATCGCCTTCGGGAAGATCCACCAGAATCAGTTTTTCGTCGGCAGAAAAACGCGCTGATGTCCGCAGACCGTACTGCGCCAGATCCGTGGCTGGCAGGCGGGGCGGGATGCCCAGAGCGACTGCAGGCGCAGCCAGGATCTCGTCTTCAAGTTCAACCGGGTGGTGGGTGGCCTGGCCCGGTTGCCAGCCATGGTTGCGCAGAAAATTGGCCACGCTCCCGATAGCGTCTGCGGCATTGGCCCGAAGATCGATGACCCCATCGCCATCGAAGTCCACCGCATGACGACGGATGCTACCGGGCATGAACTGCGGCATGCCGATCGCACCGGCAAAGGAGCCTCTCAGGCTGAGCGGATCAAATCCGTTCTCGCGAGCCAGCAGCAGGAAGTGTTCGAGCTCTTCGCGGAAGTAGGGCGCCCGACGCGGGTCTTCAAACCCAAGCGTTGCCAGGGCATCCACCACCCTGAAGTCGCCCATATTGCTGCCATAAAGGGTTTCGATCCCGATAATGGAGGCAATGATCGAGGCCGGCACGCCGTACTTTGACTCGGCCCGGGCCAGGGTGGCGGCATGCTCGCCCCAGAAGCGCAAGCCTGCACGAATACGGATGGGCTCGATGAAGCGCTTGCGATAGACCGTCCAGGAGCGTTTGAACCCGGCCGGCGCGGGAGCAACCAGACGCAGTACTGTGGCCGAGGGCTGGGCGGCCGAGACGATGCGTTCGAGTTCCTCACGTTCAAAACCATGTCGTGCGCTGAGGTCGGCGATAAAGTTCTGCACCACCTCGCGTTGCAGCCAGATCCGCCCGGGTGCCGATGCCTGCGCCTGCGCCAACGCCGGCGTGGGCAGGCTCAGCATGAGACTCGTCGTTCCGGCCAGCATGCAGGTCAGTTTGAAGGCAGCAATTTTTCGGCGCAAGCGGCGAGCCTCTTCGGAATTGGGGGTGAACTGATCGTAGCGCAGGCGGCAGTAGTCATTGACGATCTGTCGCGCTTGCGCCTGTGCCTGCGGTGACAGGCTGGATGAAATGCGGTCGAAATAGTGCAGGGGTGTTTCCTGCGGTCGCCGCGGCAGGCCTGCCGCAGCGAGTCTGGCGCAGAAGTGCTCCCAGGCGGCTCTGACCGGATCGCGATGCGAATGGGGCCTGAGGGTGATCAGGGCCACGATACCGATGCCCAGTGTCAGCACAATGGCCAGGGCGCTTGTCAGTACCCTGGGGTCGGTGGCGTCCAGACCGAAGCGCGACATCAGTGCCGTCTGCTGCTTGCGATCGTAGTTGAGCACCCATTGGTTCCATTGGTTGGTCATGGCATCAATGGACAGGCGCCACTGCCGCCACATCGGATGATCATCCAGGGTCGGCAGCAGGGCGTTCGAGAGGCCCATAGACTCCCTGACCGAGAGCGCACCCCGGTCGATGCGTTCGGGGGACACTGCTGCGGTGGGATCGACCCTCACCCAGCCGCGGCCTGCGAGCCAGATCTCTGCCCAGGCATGGGCATCGGCCTGACGCACGATCCAATACGCCCCAGAAGGATGGCGTTCTGCGCCAAGGTAGCCTGTGACCACGCGGGCAGGAATGTCGAGTGCTCGCATGAGCACCACGAAGGCGCTGGCATAGTGCTCACAGAAGCCTGCCCGGGTCTCGAACAGGAAGCGATCGACCATGCGATCGGGAAGCAGGGGTGGCTCGGCGGTGTAGCGAAAGCCCCCCGTGCGAAACATGTCGAGCGCCCGCCGCATCAGCACGGCAGGATCCGGGGTTTCGAGTTGCCAGCGGGCGGCCATCTCGAGGGTGCGTTGATGATGTCCCGCGGGGAGTTGCAACCAGGGCTGCAGACTGAGCGCCACCTCGTTCATACCGATGTGTGCACCGGGGTCCGAGAGAGCTTCATAGCGCAGGCGCTGGGCAATGGCACTGCTGCCAAGCCATTGATGGTCACTGCTGATGCGTGCCGCCAGGCCAGGGGCTTCAGGCGGCGCGAGAACATGCTCAAGTCCGAGCAGCCAGGCCTGTCCATGAGGTTCCAGGGTCACCTGATAGCGGATGCGTGCTCCGTCCGGCTCGGTTCTGATCTCGGGACGGGGCGGTGGGCCGGTGTCGTGGCGAACCGGGGTCCAGATTCGACCGTCGTAGT
>JBEELY010000124.1:0-8932 GCA_041167925.1 Pseudomonadota bacterium
CAGATGTCGCCGATGAACACATCGCGACCCTTGTTGTCCTTGCCCAGCGGCTGGGTCATCAGGTCGACGGTGACATTGCCAGCGATCGCATAAGCCACAACCAGCGGCGGTGACGCCAGGAAGTTAGCGCGCAGGTTGGGGTGAATCCGGGCCTCAAAGTTGCGATTGCCCGACAGAACTGCCGCGCAGACCATGTCATTGGACGTGATGGCTTCATTGATGTCTGGCGACAGATCGCCAGCATTGCCGATACAGGTGGTGCAGCCATAGGCCGCCACGGCAAAGCCGAGCTTGGCCAGAGGTTCGAGCAGTCCGGACTTCTGCAGGTACTCGGTGACCACCCGCGATCCGGGGGCAAGCGAGGTCTTGATGTGCGGCGCGACCTTCAGACCACGGGCGACGGCTTTCTTGGCCAACAATCCGGCAGCCAGCAGTACGCCCGGGTTGGAGGTGTTGGTGCAAGACGTGATCGCGGCGATCAGAACGTCGCCATTGCGCACCGCCGTGCCACTCGAGGTGGTGTAGACCTTATCGAGGTCGGCTGCAGGCTTGTTGAAACCGTTGTCGGCGACAGGCTTGGCGAAGAGGTCCTGGAAGGTCTTGCGAACCTGCCCGATCTCGATACGGTCCTGAGGTCGTTTGGGTCCCGCCAACGAGGGCACGACCGAGGCGAGATCGAGTTCGACCACATTTGAGTAGTCGATGGTGCCCGCCTTGGGCACGCCAAACAGGCCCTGGGCCTTGAAGTAGGCTTCAAATGCCGCGATCTCTTCCTTGGTGCGGCCCGAGCCTTCAAAGTATTCAATGGTCTTTTTGTCGACCGGGAAAAATCCCATGGTGGCGCCGTACTCGGGCGCCATGTTGGCAATGGTGGCGCGATCAGGCAGGGCGAGGTTGGCGGTACCTTCGCCAAAGAACTCGACAAACTTGCCGACCACTTTCTCCTTGCGCAGCATTTCGGTGATGCGCAGCACCAGGTCGGTGGCCGTGACGCCTTCGCGCAGGCGGCCCTTGAGGTGCACACCCACCACATCGGGCGTGAGGAAATAGACCGGCTGGCCCAGCATGCCTGCCTCGGCCTCGATGCCGCCCACGCCCCAGCCCACCACGCCAATGCCGTTGATCATGGTGGTGTGGCTGTCCGTGCCCACCAGGGTGTCCGGGTAGTAGACCTTGTCCTTGCCATCTTTTTTGGCATGGACGCCACGGGCCAGGTACTCGAGATTGACCTGATGCACGATGCCGATGCCAGGAGGCACGACCTTGAAGGTATCAAAGGCCTGCATGCCCCATTTCATGAACTGATAGCGCTCCTTGTTGCGCTGGAACTCGAGTTTCATGTTGAGGTCCAGGGCATTGGCCGACCCATAGTGGTCGATCATGACGGAATGATCGACCACCAGATCCACTGGAACCAGTGGCTCGATCCGCTTGGGGTCGCGGCCCATGCCGGCGGCGACATTACGCATGGATGCGAGATCGGCCAGAAGCGGCACGCCGGTGAAGTCCTGCAGCACCACGCGCGCAACGATAAAGGGGATCTCGTCGGTACGGTTCGCCTTGGGGCGCCAGTTGGCGAGTTGCTCGACATGCGCCTCGGTGACTTTCTTGCCGTCGACATTGCGCAGGACCGACTCAAGGACGATCCGGATGGAGACCGGCAGGCGCTTGACGTTGGGAAACTTGCGCGCGAGCGCGGGCAGCGAGTAGTAAAGACCGGTCTTGCCTGTTACGGTCTCGAAGCTCTTGAGGGTCTTGAAGCTGTTATGGGCCATGTTGTAAAGACTCCCTGATGCGAAACGATGAGAAATTGATCAGTCGGGTTTGCGGGCCGGAATGACCGGATCGGTCGGCCCTGCAGAGGGGGCCGGGGATGCGGATGATGAAACAGCGCCGCCGGATGCAGGTGGCGCAACAGATGCAGCTGGAGCACTGGATGCAGCAAGCGTTTCGGCAGCTGCTGAAACCTCTGCCGCCTTGATGGCTGCAAGGGCCTGAACGTGTCCCTCGCCCACGCAGGAATCAACCAAGCGCTGGCCGGTACGGGTGTTGAGCAACATCGACTTGGAGGGAATCTGGACCAGCAGGGTCTGATGCCTCATGTCTTCCAGTCGGACCGCACCAGTTGCGGAGGCGACCGGCTTCATGACCCAGATGTCCTTCTGATAGCGGACATCGACATAGCCTGGGCTTTCAGAATTGCGTTCCACGTGGATTTCCCACTTCTGGTCGCAGACGTACTTGCCGTAGTACACCAGATCGGCTGCCGCTTTTTGTGGGTCATCTGCCACGGGGAGGGCCGCCCGCTGCGCCGCTGTGGTCGGAGGAGGCACCTGTCCCCGGCGCTGCTGAGCGGCCTGCGCTTGGGGTTTGGCGTGCCCGTGTGCCGCAGGCGTGCCCGCGTGTGCTGGGTTGGACCGCGGCGTCGCGCCCGAATTTGCGGCGGGCTTGCTCTGAGGCGCAGTCCTGGCGCTTCCTGTTGCCCCTGAAGACGTCGGTGCAGGCGTCTGGGTCTGCGACATGGCGGGAGCGATTGCAGCGGCAAGCGCCGTGGCCAGAGTGGCCACTGCAGCATGCCGCACGACCACTGCATATTGCATTGGAGTGCCGCCCCAGCGACGTTGAATCACTTACGCTTCTCCAGCGCGACCCACTTGAGATTTTCCGGGCCCGTGTAGTTCGCGCTCGGCCGAATGATCTTGTTGTCGATGCGCTGCTCGATCACGTGGGCGGACCATCCCGAGGTGCGCGAAATGACAAACAGAGGCGTGAACATCGCGGTGGGTACACCCATCATGTGGTAGGACACCGCGCTGAACCAGTCGAGGTTGGGGAACATTTTTTTGGCGTCCCACATGACCGTCTCCAGTCGCTCGGCGATGTTGAACATCTTCATGTTGCCAGCGTCCTTGGACAGACGGCGGGCGACTTCCTTGATGACCTTGTTGCGCGGATCGCCAGTGGTGTACACCGGATGGCCAAAACCGATGACGACCTCCTTGGCCTCGACGCGTCGGCGGATATCGGCCTCGGCTTCGTCAGGAGAGTCGTAGCGTTTCTGGACCTCGAAGGCCACTTCATTGGCGCCGCCGTGCTTGGGCCCGCGCAGCGCACCAATGCCTGCGGTAATCGCCGAGTGCATGTCTGCACCCGTGCCAGCCACCACGCGGCAGGCAAAGGTCGATGCGTTGAACTCGTGCTCTGCATACAGAATGAGTGAAGTCTGCATCGCACGGACCCAAAGCTCGGAAGGGGCTTGGCCATGCAACAGGTGCAGGAAGTGGGCTGCAATGGTGTCGTCGTCGGTTTCGACCTCGATGCGACGACCGTTGGTACTGTAGTGATACCAGTACAGCAGCATCGAGCCGAGCGAGGCCATCAGGCGATCGGCGATGTCGCGTGCACCCGGAGCGTTGTGATCGTCCTTCTCGGGAAGCTGGCATCCAAGGGCAGACACGCCGGTACGCATGACGTCCATCGGGTGGCTCGAGGCGGGCAGCCACTCCAGTACTGCCTTCACATTGGCGGGCAGGCCGCGCAGCGCCTTAAGCTTGGCTTTGTAGGCCTTGAGCTCCGCCTTGTTGGGCAGCTTGCCGTGGACCAGCAGGTGCGCGACCTCCTCGAATTCGGCCGAGTCCGCAAAGTCGAGGATGTCATAGCCACGGTAGTGCAGGTCGTTGCCTGCTCGTCCGACGGTGCACAGCGCGGTATTGCCCGCAGTCACGCCCGACAGGGCAACCGATTTCTTGGGTTTGGGTCCGGTGGTGGGTGCGTTGCTCATCGCAGTCCTCTCCTGATGCTTTGTTGTGGTGCCGGTGTTCTGTTTTGTTTACTTCTTTGCGGCAAACAGGGCGTCGAGCTTCTTCTCGAAATCCCAGTAGCCAATGGAATCGTAAAGCTCCTTGCGGGTCTGCATGGTGTCCACGACCGCCTGCTGGCTGCCGTCGCGTCGGATGGCCCGGTAGACCGTTTCGGCCGCCTTGTTCGCAGCACGAAAGGCCGACAGGGGGTAGAGCACCATGCCCACGCCTTGCGCGGCAAGCTCATCAACCGTAAACAGCGGGGTCTGGCCAAATTCGGTGATGTTGGCCAGCACCGGCACGCTGACCGATTGGGTGAAGCGCTGGTACATCGGCAGTTCGGTCAGCGCTTCCGGGAAAATGCCATCGGCCCCGGCTTCGACACAGGCCATGGCCCGTTCAACTGCCGCATCAAAGCCTTCGACAGCCAGGGCATCTGTCCGTGCCATCACGAAGAAGCTGTCGTCGGTCCGGGCATCGACCGCTGCCTTGATCCTGTCGACCATTTCGTCCTGGGTGACGATTTCCTTGTTGGGTCGATGACCGCAACGCTTGGCGCCCACCTGGTCTTCAATGTGCATCGCGGCAGCACCAGCCTTGATCAGAGAGCGTACCGTGCGGGCCACGTTGAAGGCTGAGGAGCCAAAACCGGTGTCAACATCCACCAGCAAGGGCAGGTCGCAGACATCGGTGATGCGGCGCACGTCGGTCAGAACGTCTTCCAGACCCGAGATGCCAAGATCTGGCAAGCCGAGAGAGCCTGCCGCGACGCCGCCGCCGGACAGGTAGATCGCCCGATAGCCCGCATGGCGTGCCAGCAAGGCATGGTTGGCGTTGATGGCCCCCGGGATCTGCAGGGGGGATTCGTCGGCGAGTGCCTTGCGGAATTTCTGGCCCGGGGTCATGAGTAATCTCCTGTGGATCAGAGCAGGTGAGCGACGCCGTCGCGCTCCTCGAGCAGCTCCTTGAGCGTGAAGTCCATGCGCTCACGGCTGAAGGCGTCGATCTCGAGTCCCTTGACCATCTCGTATTCGCCATTGGCGCAGATGACCGGGAAGCCATACATGATGCCTTCAGGAATGCCGTAGGCACCGTCCGAGGCAATGCCCATGGTGGTCCAGCGGCCCTGAGTGCCCAGAGCCCAGTCACGCATGTGGTCGATGGCTGCATTGGCTGCCGAAGCCGCCGAAGACAGGCCACGTGCCTCGATAATGGCGGCACCGCGCTTGCCTACGGTGGGCAGGAAGGTGTCGCGGTTCCAGGCCTCGTCATTGATCATGGCCTTGACGGACGCCCCGCCAATGGTGGCAAAGCGGTAGTCGGCGTACATCGTGGGCGAGTGATTGCCCCAGACGCAGAGTTTTTCGATGTCGGCCACAGCTTTGCCGGTACGAGCAGCGATTTGGGACAAGGCGCGGTTGTGGTCCAGACGCAGCATGGCCGTGAAGTTGCGCGCCGGCAGATCAGGCGCAGATTTCATTGCGATGTAGGCATTGGTGTTGGCCGGATTGCCGACCACCAGCGTGCGTACATTGCGGCTTGCGACCGCATTCAGGGCCTTGCCCTGTGCGGTAAAGATCTGGGCATTGGCAGCCAGCAGATCCTTGCGCTCCATGCCGGGGCCGCGCGGACGGGCACCCACGAGCAGCGCGTAGTCGGCATCCTTGAAGGCCGTCATGGGATCGCCATGTGCCGTCATGCCTGCGAGCAGCGGAAACGCGCAGTCGTCAAGCTCCATCATCACGCCCTTGAGGGCCTTTTGTGCCTTCTCGTCGGGGATCTCCAGCAGCTGCAGGATGACGGGCTGATCCTTGCCCAGCATGTCACCGTTGGCGATTCGAAACAGCAGGGAGTAGCCGATCTGGCCGGCAGCGCCGGTGACGGCCACACGTTTGGCGGGCTTGGTCATAAAAACCTCGATGCGGGTTGATGAAAACTCGAGCGCGAGTGTAGCGCCGCCGAGCCGTGACATGCAATGCGATGATTTAACTTATATAAGACATAAGACACTAGACACAGCCTCAAGCTCATGGTCTGATTGACCCAATATGTCGATCAGCAGACCATGAATACCGTCTCCTTCAGTCCGCTCTACCAGCAGATCCGGGATCGTCTCCTGCAGGGCCTGCAGTCGGGGGAGTGGCGCCCGGGAGAGGCCATTCCAAGCGAAATCGAGCTGGCAGGCCGGTATGGGGTGAGTCAGGGGACGGTGCGCAAGGCGATCGATGCGCTGGCTGCTGACAACCTTCTGGTTCGCCGTCAGGGTCGAGGCACCTTCGTGGCCAGCCACCAGGAACAGCGGGCCCAGTACCGGTTTTTGCGCTTGCGACCCGATGAAGGTGAGCCAGTCCAGCCCAGTAGCCGCTTTCTGGAATGTCGTCGCCTGAGAGCGCCTGTCGATATCGGCCGGGCCCTGGAGCTCAAACCAGGGGAGACGGTGGTCCTGGTGCATCGGCTGCTCGAATTCGAAAGCGCCCCGATCGTTCTTGATGAAATCTGGCTTCCGGGTGCCCGGTTCAAGGGCCTGACCGCCGAGCGGCTCAATGCCTACACCGGGCCGCTGTACGGGCTGCTCGAGGCCGAATACGGCACCCGCATGATTCGGGCAAGCGAGCGCATCAAGGCGGTGGCCGCCCCTGCCCAGGAGGCGCGCTGGCTGAATATCCAGGAGGGTGAGCCACTGCTGCTGGTCGAGCGCGTATCCACCACCTATGCCGGCAGACCGGTGGAAGTACGCCGTGGCTGGTATCTCACGCGGCAGCATCACTACGCTAATGACCTCGTCTGATCCGTTGCCGCTGGGCTGAGATTTGGTCGCTGCATGGGATTTGGTTCAGAATGTGCCCCGCAAGCAGGGAGGCTTGCGTGCCGCGAAGATGGCGCGGCGCGTTTTGGCCAGGCTTGCACCGGTGTTTTTTGCCGGGGCAAACATGAGATTCCACAACAAACAACGCCGAGGCATGCATGGCTGAGTCCGTCGCCCGCAAGGGGCGCCCGCAATTCCGGAACATTCACGTTTCCCAGATCCTGGGATATCGCCTGCCTCCGGCGGGTATCGTGTCCATCTTGCATCGTGTCAGTGGCGCGCTGCTTTTTCTTGTGGGGATTCCGTTCTGTCTGTACCTGTTGCAGCAGAGCCTGACCTCCGAAATCAGCTTCGAAAGTTATCGCGCCATCGTCGGTAGCATCCCGGGCAAGCTCGTCCTGCTCGTGCTGATCTGGGCTTTTGTGCACCACGCCATCGCAGGCATCCGCTACCTGCTGCTTGATCGGCATGTCGGCATCCAAAAAGAGTCCTCGCGCAGTTCGGCTCAGGTGGTCCTCGGGCTCACCGTGGTCATCACGCTGGCTCTGGCCCTCAAACTGTTCGGAGTGTTCTGAGATGACCACGCCTCGTATCGTCACTGGCGCGCACTACGGCTTGCGCGACTGGCTCGCCCAGCGGGTGACCGCCGTCATTCTTCTCGTCTACACCCTCATCTTGCTGGGTGCAGTGCTCTTCACAGCCGAACTCAGCTACGGCGTCTGGGCCCAACTGTTCTCTCAGGCCTGGATGAAGGTGGCCACGC
Organism: Pseudomonadota bacterium; assembly: GCA_041167925.1. Lineage (GTDB taxonomy): Bacteria > Pseudomonadota > Gammaproteobacteria > Burkholderiales > Burkholderiaceae_E > UBA4615. The sequence goes on from JBEELY010000124.1 coordinate 7,370, forward strand.
TGCTTGCGGTGGTGGCACTCATTTGGCATGCCTGGGTAGGCATCCGTGACATCTACATGGATTACATCAAGCCGACCGGTGTTCGCCTGTTTCTGCAGGTCGCTACGGTTCTGGCGCTCATTTCGTATGCCCTGTGGGCAGTCATCATCCTCTGGAGGGTTTGAGCGATGGCGGAAGTTCTGAATCAATTGGCCAACGGCCTGCCCCGTCGCCGCTTTGACGCAGTCATTGTCGGTGCAGGCGGTTCGGGCATGCGCTGTTCGCTGCAGCTGGCCGAGGCCGGTTACAACGTGGCCGTGCTCTCAAAAGTGTTTCCGACCCGCTCGCATACGGTCGCGGCGCAGGGCGGTATCGGTGCTTCGCTGGGCAACATGAGCGAGGACAACTGGTACTGGCACATGTTCGACACCGTCAAAGGCTCGGACTACCTCGGTGACCAGGATGCTATCGAGTACATGTGCAAGATGGCGCCGCAGGTGGTCTACGAGCTCGAGCACTTCGGCATGCCCTTCGACCGCAATGAAGACGGCACGATCTATCAGCGTCCTTTTGGCGGTCACACCGCCAATTTCGGCGAGAAGCCGGTGCAGCGCGCCTGTGCGGCCGCTGACCGTACGGGTCATGCGCTCTTGCACACGCTGTATCAGCGCAATGTGCGGGCCCGCACCCAGTTCTTCGTCGAGTGGATGGCGCTCGATCTGGTTCGCGATGCCGATGGCGCCGTGGTGGGTGTGGTGGCGCTCGAGATGGAGACCGGCGAGGTCATGGTGCTCGAGTCCAAGGTGACGGTTCTTGCCACAGGCGGGGCAGGGCGCATCTGGGCGGCTTCTACCAATGCCTTCATCAATACCGGCGACGGCATGGGCATGGCAGCCCGGGCGGATATTCCTCTCGAGGACATGGAGTTCTGGCAGTTCCACCCCACCGGCGTGGCTGGCGCAGGCGTGCTGATCACCGAAGGGGTGCGTGGCGAGGGCGGCATTCTGCTCAACAAGGACGGCGAGCGCTTCATGGAGCGTTATGCCCCAACCCTGAAAGACCTGGCGCCGCGGGATTTCGTCTCGCGTTCAATGGACCAGGAGATCAAGGAAGGTCGCGGCTGCGGCCCGGATGGCGATTACGTGCTGCTTAAGCTCGATCACCTCGGCGCAGAGAAGATCACCAAGAAACTGCCCTCCATCCGTGAAATCGCGATCAAGTTCGCCAACGTTGATCCGATCCGTGACCCGATTCCGGTCGTGCCCACAATCCACTATCAGATGGGCGGCATTCCGACGAACTTCCACGGACAGGTGGTCTCGCCGCGCAACGGCAATCCCAATGCGATCGTCGAGGGCCTGTATGCCATCGGCGAATGCGCCTGCGTCTCAGTGCATGGTGCCAACCGCCTGGGGACCAATTCCTTGCTGGACCTGTTGGTGTTCGGACGCGCTGCTGGCAATCACATCGTAGAGGCCAAGTTCAAGGATCAGGGGCACCGTGCCCTGCCGAGTCAGGCAGGCGATGCCACTCTGGCCCGTCTGGCCCGTCTCGAAGGCTCGACTTCAGGTGAAAACACCCAAG
>JBEELY010000143.1:0-5798 GCA_041167925.1 Pseudomonadota bacterium
GCGCCAGCGCCCAGGTGCAGGTGGCATCCAGCGGGCCGGGCAGGTGGGTCCAGCGACGCTCCGATTCGCGCCAGCGATACAGACCCGAGTCCGTTCCCGCCAACACTTCACCCGGCACATCCGGATGGGTCGATAAGGCCCAGACCCGTGCCTCCAGATACAGCCCGCTCTCGCTATAAGGCCGCTCCCAGGTCTCGCCGAGATCGCGGCTGAACCAGACCGACATGCCGGCTGTGCCGACGCAGAGTACGGGCAGAGTGTTCACGGCCTGCGGGCGATCCTGGGTCGCCGCCTGCGTTGCGCCGCCTGAAGAAGGTGTCGAACTCATCCGATGCTCCTTTGGCTCACGAGGATCACCCGGGCCAGGCCGGTCTCCATCGTTTCTTCAATTGAGTAGACCGACGATACATCGGATGAGTGATACCTTTAATCCACAAAAAGCAGTCGCCGCACGCACGGCATCCCACAGGAGACCCCCATGCAACGCACCACGATTGACATGTCTCGCCAGCAGGGACGCGACAAGCCCACGGCCATCGCCTGGGCCGCACCCGGCAAGGACTGGACCTTCGCACAAGTGGAGAGCCTCACCAACCAGATCGCTCAAGGCCTTAAAGCCCAAGGCCTGACACGGGGCGATCGTGTGGCCACCCTCACCCACCATCAGCCCGAGTGCGCCATCCTGACGCTCGCTGCACAGAAGATTGGCGCGGTCTGCATGCCCGTGAACTGGCGACTGGCAGGCCCCGAGGTGGAATACATCCTGAATGACGGGCAGGCCAAGTTCCTCATGACTGATGCCGAGTTTGTGCCCATGCTGCAGGGCCTGCAGTGCCCTGCCCTGCAAGTCACGGTGCTGACCCTGCCTGAAGGAAGCACCGCCACTGCAGCAACGGCCACCTCTTCATCTGCATCGCCCACACCCCAGACAAGCTCGAACCTGGCGGATCTGCAAGCCTGGGCCTCGGCACATCCTGACCTTGACCCCGGCTTTGTGCCTTCACTGGATGATGCGGCCCTGCAACTCTATTCCTCGGGCACCACCGGCCTGCCCAAGGGCGTGGAGCTCTCGAGCCGTGCGCTAGCCGCAGCCTTCGTCAATGGCCTGACCGACGAGTGGGGCTACGACCCGGCCGTGCATATGAACATGAACGTGCTGCCCGCCTTTCATATTGCGGGTCTGGGCGTGGCGCTCATGACCCATGCGGTGGGCGGCACCAGCGTCACGCTGCCCGACTTCGAGCCCCGGGCCGTGCTCGACCTGATGGAGCAAAGAAAGGTGAGCCATGCCTTTCTGGTGCCGGCCATGATCCAGTTCCTCATGCAGGTGCCGGGCGTGGAGAAGCGCGACTTCTCGGCCCTGCGAGTGCTTTCCTACGGCGCTTCTCCCATTTCAGAGGCCGTACTCACCCAGGCCATGCAGGTCTTCGGCTGCGACTTCATGCAGGTCTATGGCATGACCGAGACCTGCGGTTCGGTCACGGTGCTGCGCCCTGAAGACCATGCCACCACCGGACCCAAAGCTGAGCTGCTGCGCTCGGCCGGTGTGGCCATGCCGGGAGTGGAGCTTCGCATCGTGCGCACGGGCTCGGAGGAGGTCTGCGACGAAGGCGAAGTGGGCGAGCTATTGGTGCGCACCGTGCAGAACATGACGCTGTACTGGCGCAAACCCGAAGCCACCGACGATACCTTTTTGCCGGCCGCCGATGGCGGCGCGCCCTGGCTGCGCACCGGCGATGCGGGCTACATGAAGGGCGACTATCTCTTCTTGCATGACCGCATCAAGGACATGATCGTCTCGGGCGGAGAAAACATCTATCCGGCCGAAATCGAGAATGCACTGATGCAGCATCCCGATGTGGCCGACGGCGCGATCATTGGCGTGCCCGATGCCCAGTGGGGCGAGGCGGTCAAGGCTATCGTCGTGCCCCGCCCCGGCAGCACGCCCGATGCTCAGGCCATCATCGACTTTATGCGCAGCCGCATCGCACGCTACAAGTGCCCCAAGTCGGTCGATTTTGTGCAGAGCATTCCGCGTAACCCCAGCGGCAAGATCCTCAAGCGCGTGCTGCGCGAGCCCTATTGGGCCAATCAAGCGCGAAGGATTGCCTGACGGCGCCTATGACCTGTTCAGGCCACATCGCCACCGCTGCGCATCAATGGCCCAAATCTCACCGAAAAATATCTTTTTTCTAGGACATCCATATGACTGAACTCACTGTTATTGCCCGAGGCCTGCGCTTCCCTGAGGGCCCGATTGCCATGCCCGATGGCAGCGTATTGCTGGTGGAAATCGAGCGCGGCACCCTCTCCCGCGTCACTCCAGACGGCAAGGTCGAAGTGGTGGCCAGCCCCGGCGGCGGACCCAACGGCGCGGCCATGGGCCCCGACGGCAAGGTCTATCTGTGCAACAACGGTGGCTTTGAGTGGCATGAGCTCAAATCCGGCGGCAAGCGCCCTGGGCACCAGCCCGCCGACTACTCAGGCGGGCGCATCGAGCGGGTGGACCTCAGCACGGGCCGCGTGGAAGTGCTTTACACCCACGGACCCAATGGCCCGCTGCGTGGCCCTAATGACCTGGTCTTCGATGCCCACGGCGGCTTCTGGTTCACCGACCTCGGTAAAGGGCGCCCGCGCGACCTCGATCGTGGCGCGGTGTATTACGCCAAGGCCGACGGCTCCTCGATCGTCGAGGCCATCCAGCCCCTGATGACCCCCAATGGCATCGGCCTGTCGCCCGATGGCAAGCGGCTCTATGTGGCCGAGACCCAGACCGGACGCGTGTGGGCCTTTGAGATCGAAGCACCGGGCGTCGTGCGCAAGCTGCCCTTCCCGGCACCCAATGGCGGCACCCTGCTGGCCGGCATGTCCACCTTCCGCCTCTTCGATTCACTGGCCGTGGATTCGGGCAACAACGTGTGCGTGGCCTCGCTGTTTGAAGCCGGCATCACGGTCATTCCGGCCGATGGCGGACCCATCACGCTCGTGCCCATGCCCGACATGTACACCACCAACATCTGCTTCGGTGGGCCAGACCTCTGCACGGCCTACATCACACTCTCGGTCACCGGCCAACTGGTGTCCATGCGCTGGCCGCGCCCCGGCGTGCCCCTGCACTGGCTCAATCGCTGAACGGCCGAGCCGGGTCCGGTGTGCCCTGAGAGACACGCGGACCGGCTTCAGCCCCGCGCAGATGGATCCGGATTCAGCCCCGCGCGGGCCGCTCCGGATTCAGGCAGGTGGGCAGCGGCTCGCCCGCCGCAAAAGCCACGAGATTGCGTGCGGCCAGCATGGCCATGCCCAGGCGCGAGGAGCGCGTGGCGCTGCCGATATGCGGGGTGAGCGCCACATTGGGCACAGTGAGCAGATCGGGATGCAGGGCCGGCTCGTTCTCGTACACATCGAGCCCCGCCGCGGCGATCTGACCTGCCCGCAGGGCACGCGCGAGCGCAGCATCATCCACAATGCCGCCACGCGCAATATTGACCAGCGTGGCCGTGGGCTTCATCAGACCAAGCTCGCGCTCGCCAATCAGATGATGGGTTTGCGGGCTATAGGGCAGCACCAGCATCACATGATCGCTCTGACGCAGCAGCTCATCGAGCGGCAGGCGCGTGGCGCCGAGTTCGGCCTCATTGGCTGAAGGCGAGCGGTTGGCATACAGGATGCGCATCGAAAAGCCCCGCGCACGTCGGGCAATCGACGAGCCAATGCGTCCCATGCCCACAATGCCCAGCGTGGTGCCATAGACATCGGCCCCCAGAAACTGATCCCAGGACCAGCGATTCCACTCGCCAGCACGCAGCCAGTGCTCTGACTCGCACACCCGGCGGGCCGCAGCCATCAGCAGGGCCCAGCCCAGATCGGCCGTGGCCTCGTTGAGCACATCGGGCGTATTGGTGACCGCAATGGCACGCGCCGTGCAGGCGGCCACATCGATATGGTTAAAGCCCACCGAGCCGGTGGCCACGATGCGCAGCCTGGGACAGGCATCGAGCAGGGCCGCGTCAACGCGATCCCCGGCCACCACATACAGGGCGTCGCAGGCGGCCGCGCGCTGGCGCAGCTCCTCAGCCGACCAGGCACCATCGCCCTCATTCACGATGACTTCCCAGGCATCGGAGAGCGCGGCAATCACTTCGGGAAAGACCTTGCGGGTCACAAGAACACGGGGTTTCATAGATCAGGCACCAACAAGCAAAACATGAACGCGATAAGGGCCGTGGGCACCGAGCACAATGGTTTGCTCGATGTCACCGGTCCGTGAGGGGCCCGAGACCAGATTGGTGGCCCTGGGCAGCTGGCCACGCTCGGTGCGGGCCCGCTTGAAGCCGACTTCATAGTGGGCCACCACCCGATCCACCGGCACCACAGCAATATGGGTTTCGGGCAGCAAATGCATGGAGGCCGGTGTGTCGGGGCCGGAGAGCATCATCAGGGTGCCGGTCTCGGCAATGGCGGCAAACACGCTGCTGATGCCCACCATGTCATCGGCCTGAGGCCGGCGGGCCTGCACCTGCAGACCCGCGCCTGCCCAGTCGAGATCGCCCAGGGTGTTCCAGCACACCGCCTGCAGGGGCAGCTCGCGCGCCTGCAGATAGCGCACGACAGCGGCCGGCACCTGGCTCATGTCGGACACCCGCTCGGTGCTGCTGGACATGCGTGCGGCCTGCGCCTCGAAATGCGCGACCAGGTCGGCACCGACCGTGGGCTTGGGACCCTCAGACTGGCGCTCGATCCAGGCCTGCGCATCGGACCGCTCGCCGGGTGTGGCCGGGCCTTGTCGGCCACGCGCCGAACGAATGCGGCCCAGGATGCGATCACGGGCCGTCGAGGTATCCAGGGCATCGGCACTGCCGGCAGACAAAGGATTGGTCATGGTGGGAGTCAGGACTCAAAAACGCAGAACGACAAGAAACAGACAGGCGATCGCTCAGCAAAACACACGCGATCACTTAGAAAACCGCAGGTTCAGGTCGAGGCCTCGACCATGAACACCTGGCGCAGATAGGCCAGGTAGGCCGGATCGTCGCACATGGTCTTTTCTGGGGTGTCAGAGAGCTTGGCCACCGGCTGGCCATTACAGCGCACCATCTTGATCACGATCTGCAGGGGCGTGATGCCAAGGTCATTGGTGAGATTAGTGCCGATGCCAAAGGCAAGCCGCGTACGGGCTGAAAAGCGCTGGTACAGCGCAATGGCGAGCGGCACATTCAGGCTGTCAGAAAAAATCAGGGTCTTGGTGCGCGGGTCGATGCGCAAGGACTCGTAGTGCGCGATCAGCTTTTCGCCCCACTCGAAGGGATCGCCCGAGTCGTGACGCGCGCCATCAAAGAGCTTGCAAAAGTAAAGATCGAAGTCTCTGAAAAAGGCCTGCATGCCATAGGTGTCGGACAAGGCAATGCCCAGATCGCCACGGTATTCACGCGCCCAGACCTCAAAGCCGAAGGTCTGCGAATCGCGCAGGCGCGGACCCAAGGACTGACAGGCCTGCAGGTATTCATGCGCCATGGTGCCCAGGGGCAGCACGTTGTGCCGCATGGCGTACATGACGTTCGAAGTACCCGCGAAGTTTTCACCGAGCGCATCACGCAAGCCCACGATCACTTCGTCATGCCACAGCCGCGAGAAGCGCCGCCGTGTGCCGTAATCGGCCACCCGCATCCCTGCCAGCGACCGGTCATTACGAATCAGGCTGATCTTCTCGAGCAGCCGACGGCGACCATCTGCGTAGTTGGGATTGCGCTCGGTATTGCGGAAATAGACCTCGTTGACAATGGCCAGCAGCGGAATCTCAA
>JBEELY010000154.1:0-6977 GCA_041167925.1 Pseudomonadota bacterium
TCCCGACTCAACCGCGAAGGCCATACCATCGTGCTCACCACGCACTACCTCGAAGAAGCGCAGGCTTTGTGCGGACGAATCGCCATGCTCAAGGCAGGTCAGGTGGTGGCGCTTGACCAGACCTCGCGCCTGGTGGGCCGTTTTGGGGGCGGCACCGTGCGTCTCAAACTTGAAGGCGCGCCGCTGCCGGCGGCGTTGCTGCCCCGAGTGCAGGGCGAGCCGCGCAGCGACGGCCGCATTGGGCTTGCTTTGGCTGACTGGACTGAACTCGAGGGTGTGCTGCGCGCCTTGCGTGAAGCGGGTTGCGTTCTGACCGACATCGAGACCGAGCAGACCGACCTCGAAGATGTCTTCCTGCGCATCATGAGCGAGGCCGCATGACTGGCTTTATGACCCTGCTGCGCAAGGAGATCCTGCGCTTCTGGAAAGTGGTCGTGCAGACCGTGGCCGCGCCGGTGCTCACGGCCGTGCTCTACCTGCTGGTGTTCTCGCAGGCCTTGTCGTCGCATGTGCAGGTCTTCCCCGGGGTCGACTACATCAACTTTCTCATCCCGGGTCTGGTGATGATGTCGGTGCTCCAGAATGCCTTTGCCAATGCGTCCTCGTCGCTTGTGCAGTCCCGGGTCACCGGCAATCTGGTGTTCGTGCTGCTGCCGCCGCTCTCACCCCTGGAGATCTTCGGCGCCTATGTTCTGGCGGCGGTCACGCGCGGAATTCTGGTGGGACTTGGCGTCTTCCTTGCCACGGTCTGGATCTCGCCGCCGCTCTTTCATGCGCCTGGCTGGATCCTGGTCTTTGGTCTTCTGGGTGCTGCCATTCTCGGTACAATGGGTCTGATCGGTGGCATCTGGGCCGAGAAATTCGACCAGATCGCCATGTTTCAGAACTTTCTCATCATGCCGGCGACCTTCCTGGCCGGGGTGTTCTACTCAGTGCATTCCTTGCCTGCCTTCTGGCAGGCGGTGTCGCACCTGAACCCCTTTTTCTACATGGTCGACGGTTTTCGCTACGGCTTTTTCGGCCAGTCCGACGTGCCTCCGCTCACCAGCCTCCTGATCGTTGGACTCACCCTGATCGTGACGGCTCTGATCGCCTTGCGCATGCTGCACACCGGTTGGCGCATGCGTCACTGACGCCCATTGCATTGCCGCACCATGACCACTCCAGAGAGCATTGAACGCGACATCGCCCAGGGGCTGCCCTGTGAACACCTCACGGTCGAGGGGGACGGGCAGCATTTTCAGGCTGTGATTGTTTCGGCTGCATTCGAGGGTAAGCGCCCCATCCAACGGCATCAGCTGGTCTATGCCGCACTCGGCGATCGCATGCGTGCCGAAATCCACGCCCTGTCGATGCAGACCCTGACGCCCGCCGAATGGGCGGTCCGTCGCGGCAGCGCCTGAAGCCGGGGCGGTTCGCATGGACAAGCTTCTCATTCACGGGGGTCTGCGGCTCAAGGGCGAGGTGCCCATCTCGGGCGCCAAGAACGCCGCCCTGCCTATCTTGTGCGCGAGCCTGCTGGTGCCGGGCGCCTTGCGGGTGAGCAATGTGCCCCTGCTTCAGGATGTCCGCACCACCCTGGCGCTGCTCGGTCGCATGGGCGTCAAGTCCAGCGTGCAGGACGATGTGGTCACGCTCGATGCTTCCCAGGTCACCCACCTCGAGGCGTCTTACGACCTGGTCAAGACCATGCGGGCCTCCATCCTGGTGCTCGGCCCTCTGGTGGCCCGCTTCGGTGAAGCGCGCGTGTCCCTGCCCGGCGGCTGCGCCATCGGCCAGCGGCCCGTCGATCAGCACATCAAGGGCCTGCAATTGCTGGGCGCCCAGATCGATATCGAACATGGCTATGTGGTGGCGCGCGCATCGCGCCTGCGCGGTACCCGCATCGTGACTGACATGGTGACGGTCACAGGTACCGAGAATCTCATGATGGCGGCGACGCTTGCGGAGGGTGAAACCGTCATCGAAAACGCGGCACGTGAACCCGAGGTGGTCGATCTTGCCCGGGCTCTGGTGGCCCTGGGCGCCCGCATCGAGGGCGCCGGGACCGACCGCATCGTGGTGCAGGGCGTTTCTGCCTTGCATGGTGGCGAGGTGCGCGTCATGCCCGACCGCATTGAGGCCGGCACCTTTTTGTGTGCGGTGGCTGCCACCGGAGGCGACCTTACCCTCACCGGATGCGATTGCGCTGCCATGGATGCCACGCTCGACAAGCTGCGCGAGGCCGGTCTGCAGATCGAGGCTGGCGAGCAGTGGGTCCGGGCTCGCATGGACCGGCGCCCGCGCGCGGTCAATTTGCGCACTGCGCCCTATCCGGGTCTGGCCACCGACATGCAGGCCCAGTTCATGGCAGTAAATGCTGTGGCCGATGGCACGGGCGTGGTCACCGAGACCATTTTCGAGAACCGCTTCATGCATGTTCAGGAAATGCGCCGGCTGGGTGCCGACATCGATGCCCAGGGCAATACCGCCATCGTGCGGGGCGTGCCCATGCTCTCGGGGGCGATTGTCATGGCCACCGATCTGCGCGCTTCGGCCGGCCTGGTCATCGCGGGCCTGGTGGCCCAGGGCGATACCCTGGTCGATCGCATCTATCACCTCGACCGTGGCTACGAGCGCATGGAGCGCAAGCTTGCAGCGGCCGGGGCCAGTATCGAGCGCGTTCGTACGGTGACTGACGCATGATCACCCTTGCCCTTTCCAAAGGCCGCATCCTTGAAGAGACCCTGCCCCTGCTCGCCAGTGCAGGCGTCTCGGTCGATCCGGCTGATCTCAAGTCGCGCAAGCTCATTTTGCCCACGGCGGACCCTGGCCTGCGTCTGATCATCGTGCGCGCGAGCGATGTGCCCACCTATGTCCAGCATGGGGCCGCAGACCTCGGCGTGGCTGGCAAGGACGTGCTGCTCGAGCATGGCGAGGCGGGTCTGTACCAGCCCGTCGATCTGGGCATCGGACGCTGTCGCATGTGCGTGGCCGTGCCTGAGGGCTTTGACTACCTCGGCCGCGTGCGTCGTGGCGCCCGTCTACGCATCGCCACCAAGTATGTCGACGTGGCCCGGCAACACTTTGCCGCCAAGGGCGTGCATGTCGACATCATCAAACTCTACGGGTCCATGGAGCTTGCACCGCTGGTGGGCCTAGCCGACGCCATCGTCGACCTGGTCTCCACGGGCAGCACGCTCAAGGCCAATCATCTGATCGAAGTCGAGCAGATCATGGAGATCTCCTCACGGCTCGTGATCAACCAGGCCTCGCTCAAGACCCGCCGGGCTGCCCTCGAGCCGGTCATTGCTGCGCTCAGCCCGCAGGAGGCCGCATGAGCGGTCCCGCTGCCAGCACCCCATTGCTGCGCCGGCTCGATGCCCGTGCGTCCGGCTTCGATCAGCAACTCAAGGCGCTGCTGGCCTGGGAGGCCTCGCAGGACGCGGCCATCGAGTCCGCGGTCAGTCACATCCTGACCGAGATCCGCAGTCGTGGCGATGCGGCCCTGATCGAGTTCACCCAGCGCTTTGATCGTCTGAGCGTCAGCGATGCCGGGGCTCTTGAACTCTCTCGTGCCGCGCTCGAGCAGGCGCTGGCGGGCCTGACCTCGGACCAGCGCCAGGCCCTGCAGGTGGCCGCCGACCGGGTCCGCGCTTATCACGAACGTCAGCGCGCGGGATCCTGGGATTACACCGATGCCCTGGGCAACCGGCTGGGCCAGAAGGTCACGCCACTTGATCGCGTGGGCCTCTATGTGCCGGGCGGCAAGGCAGCCTATCCCTCCTCGGTGCTCATGAATGCCATTCCGGCCAAGGTGGCCGGGGTAGGCGAGCTGATCATGGTCTGTCCCACGCCCGATGGCGTGCGCAATCCCATGGTGCTGGCCGCAGCCGCCCTGGCAGGCGTGGACCGGGTCTTCACTGTGGGCGGTGCCCAGGCGGTCGGAGCACTCGCCTTTGGCACGGCCACCGTGCCTGCGGTCGACAAGATCGTCGGCCCGGGCAATGCCTATGTGGCCGAAGCCAAGCGCCGCGTGTTCGGCACGGTGGGCATCGACATGATCGCGGGTCCGTCCGAGATCCTCATCCTTTGCGACGGCCATACTGATCCCGAATGGATCGCTATGGATCTGTTCTCGCAGGCCGAGCATGACGAACTGGCCCAGTCCCTGTTGCTGTGTCCTGACCCCGCTTTTCTGGATGCCGTGCAGGCTGCGATTGAGCGGCTGCTGCCCGACATGCCCCGGCGCGACGTGATCGCTGCTTCGCTCGCAGGGCGGGGCGCGCTCATCCAGGTGGAGTCGCTCGAGCAGGGTTGCGCGCTCATTGATCGCATTGCGCCCGAGCATCTCGAAATCTCCACCCGCAACCCCGAGCAATGGGCTGAGCGCATCCGCCATGCGGGCGCCATGTTTCTCGGGCCCTGGTCTTCGGAGTCGCTCGGCGACTATTGCGCCGGGCCCAATCATGTGTTGCCCACCATGCGCACCGCGCGCTTTTCCTCGCCGCTGGGTGTCTACGATTTCCAGAAGCGCTCCAGTCTGATCCAGGCCAGTGCCGCTGGCGCAGCCCGACTCGGCGAGGTGGCCTCGGTGCTGGCCCATGGCGAAGGCCTGCAGGCGCACGCCCGCAGCGCCGAGATGAGGATCGCCGGTGCCAGGCAGCAGGCGCAGGCTGCCGATGCCGCCGGGGCCGGTGCGCTGGCCGGTCCCCTGCACTGGGTCAGGCCTGAGGTTCAGGCCATGGCCGCCTACCACGTGCCCGATGCCTCCGGCCTGATCAAGCTCGACGCGATGGAAAACCCCTTCCGCCTTCCCGAGCCCTTGCAGCAGGCTCTCGGCGAACGCCTGGCAGCCGTGGCCATCAATCGCTATCCCGCGCCCAGTTACGCCAGCCTCAAGCAAAAGGTGAGGGCGCGTCTTGAAGTGCCTGCGCAGGCCGATCTCCTGCTGGGCAATGGGTCGGATGAACTCATCACGATCATGAGCACCGCGCTCGCACGCCCTGGAGCTACGGTGGTGGCGCCGGCACCGTCTTTTGTGATGTACGACGTCACCACGCGGCTGGTTGGCATGCGCTATGTGCCTGTGCCCCTGGCACCCGATCTGGGTCTGGATCTGCCGGCCCTGCTGGGCGCCATCGAGGCCCATCGTCCGGCTCTGGTCTGGCTGGCTTATCCCAACAACCCCACTGGCAATGCCTTTGCGCGCGAGCACATCGAGGCCGTGTTGCGCGCTGCACCCGGCCTGGTGGTGGTCGATGAAGCGTATCGGCCCTTTGCCGACGATACCTTCATGAACGACCTGCCCCGCTGGCCCAATCTGGTGGTCATGCGCACGGTCTCCAAACTCGGACTGGCAGGTGTGCGTCTGGGGTACATGGCTGCAGCACCGCAGTGGATCGCCGAATTCGACAAGGTTCGCCCGCCTTACAACTTGAGTGTTCTCAATGAGGCTGCAGCCGAGTTTGCGCTTGATCACTTCGATGTGCTGCTCGAACAGACCACGCTGCTGCGCAGCGAGCGGGAGCAATTGCAACTCGCGCTCGCGCAGATCCCGGGTGTGCAGCCTTTCCCGTCGCAGGCCAACTTCATCCTGGTGCGCGTGCCCGATGCGCCTGCGGTGGCGGCCGGCATGCGCCGCGCAGGGGTGCTGATCAAGGATGTCAGCCGCACCAGCCCGCTGTTGGCCAATTGCCTGCGCATTTCGGTCGGCACGCCGCAAGACAATGTCCACATGCTGCGGGCGCTGCGCGCCGCACTTGCGGGCTTGCCCCCTGCGGGGGCATCCTCCTGAATCATCGCTCCCTGTCCATCATGCGCCAAGCCGACGTCCGCAGAGATACCTCCGAAACCCGCATTCATGTCCGCATGAATCTTGACGGCACCGGACAGCAACAGCTGAATTCCGGCCTGCCGTTTCTGGATCACATGCTCGATCAGATCGCCCGTCACGGGCTCATCGATCTTGAGGTCAATGCCCAAGGCGATCTGCATATCGACGGTCACCATACGGTCGAGGACATTGGCATCACCATGGGCCAGGCCCTGGCCAGGGCCGTGGGCGACAAAAAAGGCATCCGTCGCTATGGCCATGCCTATGTGCCTCTCGATGAGGCCCTGTCGCGCGTGGTGGTCGATTTTTCTGGCCGCCCCGGGCTTGTCTGGAATGTGCCCTTCACGCGGGCCATGATCGGCGGCTTCGATGTCGATCTGGCGCATGAGTTCTTTCAGGGCCTGGTCAATCATGCGCAGATCACTCTCCATATCGACAACCTGCGCGGCGACAATGCCCATCACCAGTGCGAGACGGTCTTTAAGGCCTTTGCCCGCGCACTGCGCATGGCCATTGAGCTCGACCCTCGCGCGGCTGGGCAGGTGCCGTCCACCAAAGGCAGCCTGGTGGGCTGAGGCGTGAAACCGACTGTCATTGTGGTGGACTACGGCATGGGCAACCTGCGCTCGGTGGCCCGTGCGCTCGAGCACGTTGCACAGGATCGCGTGCAGGTTGAGGTCTCAAGCGACCCTGATGCCCTTCGTCATGCTGATCGCATCGTGCTGCCTGGCCAGGGCGCCATGCCCGACTGCATGCGCGAGTTGCGCTCGCGCGGGCTGCGCGAGGCGGTGCTGGAGGTGGCCCGCAGCAAGCCGCTCTTTGGGGTTTGTATTGGCGAGCAGATGCTCTTTGCGCACAGTCAGGAGGGCGATACGCCTGGTCTCGGACTTTTCGAGGGCGAGGTGGTGCGTTTTCCTGCCGACCTTCGTGATCCGGCGCTCGATGCTCGGCTGAAGGTGCCGCACATGGGCTGGAACCGGGTGCGCCAGGAACACCGCCACCCGCTCTGGCAAGGCGTGCCCGATGAGAGCTACTTTTATTTCGTGCACAGCTACTTTGCCCAGCCTGCGCATGCGGCCGAAATTGCAGCCAGCACCTCGCATGGGCTTCGCTTTACCTGTGCGGTGGCGCGGGATAACATCTTCGCCACCCAGTTTCACCC
>JBEELY010000246.1:0-3695 GCA_041167925.1 Pseudomonadota bacterium
CAAGGGAGACGTGCACCTTGATCGCAACCAATCAATCGCAGCGAAATCGAAGCGCTCGGGCAGCAGTGGGGCAGCATTACCTCCTTGGCGGACCGGTGACGCCACTTTCGAATGGTCAGCGTTGCCCAGATTGCAAGTTCATGTGGGTCTTCGCATGATTTTCTTGGTCATCTGGTGAATATCGGCTTATCTTATTTTAAGATAAAAAACATAAAGTTACTAGCTACACCAAAGGCTAATTACTTTTACTTATTGGAAAATGTCATGAGAACGGCCCTCCACAACGTAACCCTCGCACGTCTCCTGACCGCCTCGCTGGTGGTAGCTGCTGTCTTCACGGGCTCGCCGCGCCTGATGGCCGCGGAAATCCCCACCAAGCTCAAGAATGCGAGCCAGATCCAGCAGCAACTGCTCACTGCCGGAAGCGTCAGGGTCATCGCCTTCGTCGCCACGAACGTGGATCAGAGGGCAGTGGGTGCAGCACTTTCCGATCGCGCGGCGCGCGGGCAGATGATCCGCAATATGAATGCGCGCATTTCGCCCGTCATGCTGTCTCTTTTTCCGGGCTCCCGCGGCGCCAAGGGCCGCCCCGTCAAGGCAATCGACACGCTGGGGGCTTTTGCGGCTGACGTGACGCCCGCTGAACTCGCCCGCATGGAGACGGACCCGCGCATCCTCAGGATCGAGATCGACGAGTTCAGGAAGACCTCCCTCAACCAGAGCCTGCCGCTGATCGGGCAGACCACCGCCATCGCCGACCAGCCCAACGGCACCGACGTCAATGGCCTGAACCCGCAGACGGTGGCCGTGATCGATACCGGTGTGCAGGCCGGACATCCCTTCATCGGATCGGCGCGGGTGGTGGACGAAGCCTGCTTCCTTTCGACATCGCTTTGCCCCAACGGTGCATATGATCAGGTCGGGCCGGGCGCCTCGGCGCCCGCCGTCGGTGAGTCGCACGGCACCCACGTGGCGGGCATCGCCATGGGCAGCTACGCCTCCGCCTCTACCGTCAACCGGGGCGTGGCGAGCCGGGCGAACCTGCTGATGGTGAATGTTTTTGGTTCCCAGGGGGGCGCCTACACAAGTGACATCATCCAGGGCCTGGAACACATCTACAGCCGGGTCATCACCAACAACAATCCCCTCCGCATCGCGTCAGTCAACATGAGCCTCGGCGGCAGCACCCTCTACGCGGGAGACTGCGACACGGCCCCCGAGAAGGCCGTGATCGACCGCCTGCGCGCCGCGGGCGTGATCACCACGGTGGCCGCAGGCAATGATTCGAGCCGGCTGAACATGTCCTCGCCGGGCTGCATCTCGAGTGCCTTCTCGGTGGCGGCGACCAGCAAGAGCGCGGTCGCGTCCAGCTACACCAACATCAGCCGGACGACGGATGTGTTTGCGCCGGGCGGTGACTTCGACGCCGACGGCTGCATCAGGTCATCCGTGATTAATGGCTACGACGCCTACTGCGGCACATCCATGGCCGCCCCGCACGTGGCCGGGGCCGTGGCCCTGCTGCGTGCGGCCAAGCCCACGGCGACGGCCAGCGAGATCGAGGTGGCTCTGAAGACCTCGGGCGCCGTCATCAATGACACGCGCAGCTCCGGGACCTTCAGCGCCCCGATGATCAACGTGGCGAATGCCATCGGCATCCTGCAGGGCCTCCAGTCCTACACGCTGACCACCACGGTCAGCGGCAGCGGGACCGTGAGCAGTTCGCCCGCAGGGATCAGCTGTGGCACGGTTTGCAGCGCCACCTTCGTTCAGAACCAGTCGATCACCCTCACGGCGGTTCCCGCCGCCACGTCCACATTCACGGGATGGAGCGGCGCCTGCTCGGGCACGCAGCTGACGTGCAGTGTGACGATGGCCGCCGCGAGTTCGGTCCAGGCAAGCTTCGCGGCCGCGAGCTGGATTGTTCCGCTCGCCACCGCCCTCGACGGCAACTTCGGCTGGACAAGCCCGCTGGCGGGCGACGCGGCGGCCTGGTACGGCCAGAACCAGCAACTGCGCAGCGGCGACGCCACGGGCTATGCCACCAGCGGCGACATTGGCGACACGCAGACTTCCTCCATGCAGGCCACCGTCCAGGGTCCCGGCACGCTCAGCTTCTTCTGGTCGGTGTCCTCCGAGCCGGGCTGGGACTTTCTGGAGTTCTGGGTCAACGGCGTGAGGCAGTCGGGATCCATCAGCGGTAGCGTGGGGTGGGCACAGCGGTCGTTCGCCCTGGCCTCGGGAACGCAGACCCTGCGCTGGACGTACCGCAAGGATTCGAGTGTGAGTGCTGGCAGCGATGCCGGGTTCGTGGACAGGGTCACCTTCGTGTCCGGGCCGACGACGCCCGCGACTTACGCGCTGCAGCTCACAAAGGCGGGCACCATAAGCTTCGGCACAGTCACAAGCACGCCCCTGGGCCTGACCTGCGGCACCACCTGCAGCTCAGCGAGCGCCACTTTCGCGGCGGGCCAGTCGGTCGTTCTGACCGCGAGCCCGGTGACTGGCAGGCGTTTCGCCCGCTGGGGCGGCGCATGCCGGGGGACGGCCCCCACGTGCACTGTCGTTCTCAGGGCCGACACATCGGTGACGGCGACGTTCCGCTAGGGTCAGCCAGAACGCTTACCGCCGACACCGGATAACGGACTGCGGCCTGCTTGCCATTGACATTTGCCCTGGTCTGCCATCGACGGCTTTCTCGACGCCCTGTTCTCGGGCGATCCCGCGAAGGTCGATCAGGTGCTGGCCCCGGAATTCCAGATCCTGCGCTCGGACGGAACGAGCTACGACAAGGTGAGCTATGTCGGAGCCTTGCCGAAGCACAAAGTGCGTGCCACGAAGACCAATCTCGCGGCATACCTGCCCTTTAGCCTGGCAGGATCAAAGATGCGTTCAGTTATTCCAGCTTAGAGTAACACCGATAGAAGTGTTCTGTGCGTCCTGTTGCCCGAATGTCATGGTTCCATCTACGCTCAGGCTGGTGGATCCGTTCAAATCCAATGCCCCACCCACTGCCAGCATCCCATACCCGCCCGTCGGGCTTGAGACTTCCACAGTCATCGCGTTGTCGCTTCCTGCGAATCCAGCCGTATAATCTGAGTTGTCATTGAGGAACTGATACTCATATGTCAGCTGAGCATAAGGGCGCAGACGCAAGCCCGACACTTCGGTGTTCCCCTGCAACTGGTAGCCTATGCGAGATCGCAGTTGTTGCTGCGTTTGATCGCCGAACTCCATTGCTGTGAAGTTGCCTGAGTCTTCCTTGTACCCATCGACCGTTACCTCTTCCCAGGCGAGGCCGACCAACGGGCCGTGAATAAGGTTATCAGTGCCAAAGTTGTAGCCACCCTGGAATTTCACTCCAAACTGGTTGCCTCTCGTTTCGCCGTCGTCGGAGTAGGTCGCGACGCCAAGATCGGTATAGCGTGTAATATCGTACTCAAGAAGCGCCGCCGTTGCTATGACGTTTCCATATAGAGGCCCATACTTCTTTGATAGAAACGCGGACATGGCGAATTCGCTGTAAGTGATCTTGCCACTATTGTTTCCGAGATCCACCGGCATATTCGAGTAGCCAAGTGTGACACCGCCAAACAGGTCGTCTGCCAACGCCCTTTCATAACCGACGACGACACTCTTGCTCTCGCCGCTTGCCCCCGGCGTGTCGGAGGTCGCGTCTAGCTCTCCTGGCGCAT
>JBEELY010000292.1:0-2555 GCA_041167925.1 Pseudomonadota bacterium
GGCGCAATCTCGTTCAGATGGGCATAGAGCGTGGACTGGCGTTCGTTATGAAGGATCCTGACCATGAGGCCATACCCACCTCGCAGCCCTGCAAACTCAAGGATCCCGTCTGCAGTGGCCCGCACAGGCGTTCCGATGGGCGCAGGAAGATCGATGCCTTGATGCGCCTGCCAGTGCCCGGGCCGTAGCGGATGTTCACGGCGATCCACATAGCCGGAGCTCACGCGGTCATAGGCGATGGGCGACATCAGAAAGGTGCGCGACAGGGGGCGACCATCGAGGGCATGGAAATCGCCCTGGCCATCGGCGCGTTCGAACCAGATGGCATCGAGCCCGAGTTGCCCGCGCTGCAGTTGCGCCGCCAGAAGTTTTTGTGGGCGCGACTGCAGGTCACCCCGGCCCAGACGGGCCTGCCATTGCACGGTCAGACGGTCAGCCGCATCAAGTGCATTGAAGTCCACTTCGGGAGAAAAAAGATCCACGACCTGCGCAAGGATGGCATCGGGAACCCCCGCCTGATCGAGGGCATCGAAGAGGTTCGCTCCCACCCGAACCGTGCGGCTCTCGACCATGAGCATCGTCCCGGACGGCGTCTGCCCGGTGCCCTGAGGCATCGCCTGGGCAGCTTGCTCAAGCGCAAGCGGTTGCAGCACCGCCGCCTCGATCAGGCGCGCTCCCGAAGGCCAGCGACTCGGGCCTGGCGAGGCCCACAGCGCCACAATGGCCAGCCCCAGCCCCAGACTCAGGAGAAGGCGCCCTGAAAGCCCGGATTCCAGGCGACCTCCCATAGATGACCGTCAAGGTCGGCAAAAAACGCTACACAGCCCCCCCAGACTGGCGTGTAAGGGGCACGGACGCAACGCGCGCCTGCCTGCAAGGCGCGCTGCAGCACCTGCTCGACCTGCGCAGCCTCAGAGACGTTGTGGCTGAGCAGAGTCCGTGGCGCCGGGGCGTGTACAGAGAGGCCAGATAAGAGGTGATGCGCTGCACCGATGGACGCGTCTGAAGGCGTGCGCCAACCCGTTTCGGCCATCAGGCTTGTACTGGGCCAGAGCGCCAGCTTCAACCCACCGCCCATGTCGAAGAAAGCCACTTGCGCGTTTGCAAGCCCCTCACCAACAATGCCCGGCGTGGGCCAGCCCAGGCCATCTCGATAAAAACGCACTGCACGCTCGAGATCCTCGACCGCCAGGGTGATCACGCTGATCGAGGACTTCATGCCTAAAAGGGCGCGAGGCCCAGCGCTGCGCGAAAGCGGTTCTTGATGAATGGGCCATCGCGGGGCGGCAGGATGCGCGGCGGCTCATCGGCCTGCACGCGGGCCTGGACCAGAAGCGGTCCGCTGCACGCACCCATCTGCTGCGCAATGGATTCGCAATCGTCCAGGCGGTCGGTGCTTAAGGCCTGCGCAAGACCGAACCCCCTTGCCACTGCCACCAGATCGGTACCAAGCGCGGTGTGACTGCGCTGCATGCCGGTCTCGCCATAGTGACCGTTGTCGAGCACCACAATCGACAGATTGGGCGGCCGCTTGGCTGCGATGGTGGCCAGGCTGCCAATGCCCATGAGCATCTCGCCATCGCCGGTGATCACCACCACCTTCTCCTGCGGACGGGCCAGAGCCAGACCCAAGCCCAGCGGCGCTGCGCCGCCCATGGCGCCCCAAAGATAAAAATTGCGGTCACGATCGCCTGCAGCAAACACATCGTAGGCCGCGGATCCCAGCCCGGTCACGACCAAGGCATCGGGCAGTCCGGCCAACAGTCGCGCCACGAAAACTCGTCGGTCCATCATGATCTTCGCTCCCTTATTTGCGGTGCCAGCTCTTGCGCCCGATCAGCCTTTGGCTGAGCAGGACAGCCACCTTTTCGCCCGCCTCAAAGGCAGCATCGAGCGCTGCGCTGACGACCTCCTCGACCTCCTCAGCATGATGGGCACGCATGACATGCACGCCCATGAGTTCGAGGGCAGCCTGGGTATTGCGGCCCATTGGACCTTGCCAGGGGTTGAATTCGGCATGCTCACCGCGCATCGTCACCAGCGTCAGAAAAGGCAGATCGGCAGATTGCAACAGCGACAGCATGTTGATGCAGTTGCCAACACCGCTGCTCTGCATGAGCAGCACCGAGCGCTGCCCACCAAGCCAGGCGCCGCAAGCCAGCGCCACCCCCTCTTCCTCGGTGGTGAGCACGATGTCCTGTATGTCAGGATCGGCCACTGCACAGCGAATCACATGGGCATGTCCCGCATCCGGCACATAGGCCACCTGGCGCACGCCGCCCGCCTTGAGCACCCGGAAGATGGCCTGCTGCCAGGCCGGGGCCTGTTCAATGTCTGCACTCATGAACTCGCTCCCTCGCGAGGCTGGATCAGAGCCCGGATCATAGAATGAAGGCGCTGTCTCCTCTGATTGCACTTCACCGCGGGTACTGCCCTCCTTCCGCATCGCACTCCCTCTTCTGCACAGGAACCATTATGTCTGCCGAGCCCCACAAGGACACTGACCTGTTTGAATCCGCCCAGGTTCGACAACTGCGTGAGGATCTTGCGCTGGC
>JBEELY010000336.1:0-4492 GCA_041167925.1 Pseudomonadota bacterium
CCACGGACGTACCAGCGGGCGGTCAGTCGCATGAAGCGCGGCCGGGTCGCCTTGACCATTTCGTCAAGAATGCGATTGGTAACAGCCTCATGAAAGGCGCCTTCGTCGCGAAACGACCAGAGATAGAGCTTGAGGGCCTTGAGCTCGAGATTCTTGCGGTCGGGGATGTAGTCGAGCACCAGGGTCGCGAAATCGGGCTGACCCGTGAGTGGGCACAGGCAGGTGAATTCCGGTGCTTCAATATGAACGTGGTAGTCCCGTCCAGGGGTCGGATTGGGGAAGGTCTCAAGGGTCTTGGAGGGAGAGCTTGGCATAGGGAAGGAAGAGGGGGTTGCGCCGGGCTGGCAGCAGCATGTGGGCTAAGATTCTATCGGAGGGGCTGCCGCCCCGGCAGATCTCAGGGGCATGCGCTCCTGGACGTCCAGATTTCCTTTCTCGTCGCCCGCGGTCAGATTCGGGCTACAGACCACCCTCGCGAACGTCGTGCGTCTCAAACAGATCAAGCTTGCGGGCTTCAAATCCTTCGTCGATCCCACCTCATTTGAGGTGCCCAGCCAGCTGGTCGGAGTAGTTGGCCCCAATGGCTGCGGCAAGTCCAACATCATGGATGCCGTGCGCTGGGTGCTTGGCGAGTCCAAAGCCTCTGAGTTGCGCGGCGACTCGATGCAGGATGTGATCTTCAATGGATCGTCCGAGCGCAAGCCCGCTGGCCGTGCGAGTGTTGAACTGGTGTTCGACAATGCCCAGTCGCGACTGGCTGGCGCCTGGGCGCAGTATGCCGAGATCTCAGTCAAACGGGTGTTGACCCGCGATGGTCAGTCCACCTACCTGATCAACAATCAGGCCGTACGGCGCAAGGACGTGCACGACCTTTTCCTCGGAACAGGGCTCGGCCCACGGGCCTACGCCATGATCGGCCAGGGCACGGTCTCGCGAATCATTGAGGCACGTCCCGAAGAACTCCGAGTCTTTCTTGAGGAGGCCGCGGGCGTCACCAAGTACAAGGAGCGGCGGCGCGAAACCGAGAATCGTCTGGGCGATACCCGCGAGAACCTCACCCGGGTAGAGGACATCCTGCGCGAGCTGGCCGCCCAGATCGACAAGCTCGAACGACAGGCCCAGGTTGCACGCGAGTTCCGCGAGCTCGAGGCCCTGCGAGAGCAACGTCAACATGCCCTCTGGTGGGTCCGCCGCGATGAAGCCCGTGCCGAGCAGGCCAGGTTGACGCTGGCCGCCGGCGAACTCGACCTTGAACTCCAGCGGGTGCTGGCGCTTCAGAGGGGGCTCGAGTCTGAGCTCGAAACATCCCGCCAGGAACACTTCGATGCGGGGGATGCGGTGCATTCCCTGCAGGGCCACTATTACGAAAGGGCGGCGGAGGTCAGCCGGCTGGAGAGCGAGATCCAGTTCGTCGTTCAGTCGCAGACCGAATTGCGTGCGCAGCAAGCCGCCGCGGCCGCGCGTGAAGCACAGGCGCGCCAAAGCCAGGACAATGGCGAAATCGAGCTGCAGTCCATCATTGGCAGGCAGAGTCAGGCCGAAGAAGATCTTGCCGCCATGCAGGCCAGGCTCGAGGTGTGCAGCGATGGTCTTCCCGAGCTTGAGGATCAGCTCCAGGACAGGCGGGACCAACTCGAGTCTGCCCGTCGGCAGGTGCAGGAGGTTCAGTCCAGGCTTCAGGTTCTGGCCGCGGGGCAGCGCGCTCATGAAGACGCGCTCAGAGACCTCGAAGATCGGGCCGAGCGCTTGCGGGCAGCGCAGGCAGCAAGTCATCAGCCTCCAGAAGCCGAACTGGAACAGGCCAGCCTGCGGTTGGCCCAGGCGGAGGAAGCCGAAGCGCAGGCGACCGAAGCGCAGATGCGCGCAGAAGAGCATCAGACCGAAGCCGAGGCGCAACGCGCTCCCGCCCAGGATGCATTGCGAGAATCGGCTGCGCGGTTGGCACAGGTCAACGCCAGGGCCGAGACCCTCCGCCAGATTCAGGAAAGGATCCGCAGCGAAGGGCGGCTTGCACCCTGGCTTGAACGGCATGGCCTGTCCGGTCTGAGGCCGCTCTGGCAGCGATTGACGATCCAGGCCGGGTGGGAGACTGCTGTGGAGGCTGTTCTGCGTGAGCGCCTGCAGTCACTTGAGGTCAGCCAGCTCGACCGGGTATCCGGACTGCTGCAGGATCAGCCGCCAGGGCGCATGAGTTTTCACAGCCTTCAGCCGCAGGCAAACGATGCCGGCGTATCGCGCACGGGCATTGAGGCGGGCACTCAAGCCCGATTGCAGCAGACTCAGGCGGATGTGCCGAGGGGTTTGGTCGCCTTGGCGGACAAGGTCAGTTCAAGCGATCCTGCCATCGATCGTGTCCTGGGGGACTGGCTCGCGGGTCTCTGGTGTGCGGACGATCTGACGCAAGCGCTTGACCGCCGCGTCATGCTGGCGCCCGGAGAGCGCATCGTGCTGCCCGCAGGACACCTTGTCGAGCGCACGACAGTGGTTGTGCATGCGCCCGACAGCGAGCAAGACGGCGTGCTCTCGCGGCAGAAGGAACTGACCCATCTGGAGCGGGAATCGCGCGCCCTCGAGATGATGGTTGATGACTCAAGAGCGGCGGCAGTACGTGCCGAATCGCAGGCAGGACAGGCTCGGACGGCGCTGGCGGTGGCGCGTGATGCGGTCTCGCGCACGATGCGGGAGGCCTCCGAGGCAAGACTTCAGGCAGGCAGGCTGGAGCAGCAGGTCCAGCGCGCGCGTGCCGACCGGGACCGCCTGCAGGCCGACCTGGCGGAGGTCAAGCGGCGGCAAGCCGAGCGGCAGGCCGCCCTGGAAGAGCTGGCGGCACAGTTTGAGTCTTTGGATGAGTCTCTCGCGGGCGAACAGGACGCCCAGGAGCAGGCCCGCGATGCGGTCGAACAGGCAGAGGCAGCGCTTGACGAGTCGCGCGAGCGCTTGCGGGATGCCGAAAGGGCAGAGCGTGAGGCCGATTTCGCGCTTCGGACGCTGCGTGAGCGCGAAGCGCTGCTTGGCAGCCAGGTGGCTCTGGCCGGGGCGCAGTGCGCACAGGCCAGGGCCGAACTCGAAGGCATCGAAGCGCGTTTGGCCGAGCTGTCCGATGAGACTGCGCGAGCCGGTCTGCAGGAGGCGCTTGCCCACCGGGTACGTGCTGAAGACGAGCTCGCCCAGGGACGCGCCCGGCTCGATGCCCTGGCCCACCGCCTGCGTGCGCTCGAGGAGCAGAGATTGTCCTGCGAACGTGAGCAGCAGCCTTTGCGGGATCGGCTTGCCGCTTCACAACTCGACATACAGGCGGCCCGGCTCAGCGGCGATCAGTTTGAGGAGCAGTTGCAGCAGGCTCAGGTCGATGTCGATGCCCTCAAAACCGCCTTCGAGACCGTGCCCAAGGCCAGTTGGCTGCAGGGTGAGGTCACCCGTCTGACCAATGCCGTCGCTGCGCTCGGCGCGGTCAATCTGGCTGCCCTGGATGAGCTGACCCAGGCCCGCGAACGGCATGCCTTTCTCCAGTCCCAGTCCAGCGATCTCAATGAGGCGATTGCCACTCTAGAAGATGCCATCCGCAAGATCGATCGCGAAACCCGGACCCTGCTTCAGGACACCTTCGAGACCGTCAATCGCCATTTCGGCACCCTCTTTCCCGAGCTGTTTGGTGGCGGGGAGGCACGGCTGGTCCTGACCGGCGACGAGATACTCGACAGCGGGGTGACGGTGGTGGCGCAGCCACCTGGCAAGCGCAACGCCTCGATCAATCTGCTTTCTGGAGGCGAAAAGGCACTGACCGCCATTGCCCTCGTGTTCTCGCTCTTCCAGCTGAACCCAGCCCCATTCTGTCTGCTTGACGAGGTCGATGCGCCTCTGGACGACGCCAATACGGATCGTTATTGCGCGATGGTCCGACGCATGTCTGGACAGACCCAGTTTCTCTTCATTACGCACAGCAAGGTCACCATGGAGCTTGCCCAGCAGTTGATAGGCGTCACCATGCAGGAGCGCGGTGTATCGCGCATTGTTGCCGTCGATATCGAGGCTGCGGCCAGGTTTGCGGAGGCGGCATGAACTTGATCGAGACATGGCTTGGCGATGCATCGTCGCTCTGGATGAGCCTGGGCGCACTGATCTTCATCGCTCTCCTGGTGGTCCTGATGTTCAATGCCTTTCAGGGGCGTTCGCGAAAGGAGCGCTGGTCCTCGCAGTCGGGCGCGACCCCAGGGCAGGCGACGGACGCGGCGGCGCCTGCCCCAAGCCCGCAAGCCCGGGTTGAACCCCGGTTTGGCGCTGGCACCACCCCAACTCAAGCCTCTTCTGCCGTTGAGCCGGACGACGAAATCAGACCGTTCGCTACCGCCGGCTCGGATCGGGAAGAGCCGAGCTGGAATGGCCCGACGACCGACGAGCCTGCCATGTCGTCAGGAGTGGGACGCGGCGCTGATACACCTTCCGAAGCGGCACTGCCCGAGGAGGTGCGCCCATACGATTCCCGTCTTTCGCC
>JBEELY010000426.1:0-3737 GCA_041167925.1 Pseudomonadota bacterium
GTCGCACGATGAATCCTCTTCAATCTTCCTCCCGATGGGCCCTGCTGGCTCTGGCCATCACCCTGGCCGGCTGCGCAGCCCAGCGCATGCATGATGACGGGCTCAAGCGCATTGGCGCCGGCGATCGGTCAGGCGGCATCGAGCAGCTGCGCAAGGCCTCCGAACTCGAGCCCGGCAACGCCCGGTTTCGCATGAGCTATGTGGCCCAGCGCAATGCCACCCTTGAGGCCGGTTCGGCCCGCCTGGCGTCTTTGCTGCAGGCAGGCCGCCTTGATCAGGCCGAGCGCGAATGGCAGCAGCTCGCGCAGCTGGCCCCCGATACTGATTGGGCGCGCAACACCGAACGCGTGTTGCTGCAGGCCCGCCAGCGCATGGCCGCGGTCCAGCAGGCCGAAGCCGCGCTGAGCGCTGGCGACCTGGCCCGTGCGAGCCGTCTGATCGAACCCTGGCGCGCCGATGTCGGACAGGATGCCGCCTTGCGTGATCTGACCCATCGTCTCACCGTGGCCCAGTCCGCACAGACCCAGGAGAAAGCGCAGGCTGAATCCCGCTCGCCCCTGCGCAAGCAGGTGTCGCTGCAGCTGCGCGATGCCAACCTCAAGATGGTGTTTGAGGCACTCGCCCGCGGCAATGGGCTCAACATCGTGCTCGACAAGGAGGTCCGCAGTGATGTCAAGACCACCCTGCATGTGACCGATGCCAGCCTGGGCGATACCCTGGACCTGCTGCTCATGCAGCATCAGCTGGCGCGCCGCATGCTGAACGCCAATACCCTGCTGATCTATCCGGCCACGCCCGGCAAGCTGCGCGAGTATCAGGAGCTGCATGTCCGCAGCTTCCAGCTCTCCAATGCCGATGCCAAAGCGGTCGGTACCCTCTTGCGTACGCTGCTCAAGCTGCGCGAGGTGGTGGTCGATGAACGCACCAACTCCATCATTTTGCGCGAGGCGCCCGAGGCGCTTGAGGTAGCTGCCCGCGTGATTGCCGCTCAGGAACTCACCGACGCCGAGGTCATGCTCGAGCTCGAGGTGATGGAGGTCTCGCGAGACCGCCTTAATCAGATCGGCATCCAGTGGCCAGGCAGCCTCTCGCTCTCAACCCCGGGCTCGGCCACGGGCGCGATCACCGTCGGCTCGCTGCGCGGTGTGCGGCTCAATGATCTGCTGACCGGCGGGCTGTCGGCCACCGCCAATTTCCGGCTCGAGGAAACCGATGCCAATACCCTGGCCAGCCCGCGCATTCGTGTGCGCAGCCGAGAAAAGGCCCGCGTGATGATCGGCGACCGGGTGCCCGTGATCACAAATACCGTGACCCCCGTGACCACGGGCGGCGCCGTGGTGACGGGTTCGGTGCAATACCTCGATGTCGGCCTGAAACTCGAGATCGAACCTCAGGTCCATGCAGAGTCTGATGTAGGCATCAAGCTCAATCTCGAGGTCAGCAATATCGTCAAGGAAATCGGGGGCCCCAATGGTTCCTTGGCCTACCAGATCGGCACGCGCAGCGCGCAAACTTCACTGCGTCTGCGCGATGGCGAAACACAGATTCTGGCCGGCCTGATCAGTGATGCCGACCGCGCGAGCAGCGTCAAGATTCCGGGTGCAGGTCAGTTGCCCCTGCTCGACCGCCTCTTTGGCTCGCAGCGTCGCAATCTCAACAAGACTGAAATCGTGCTGGCGGTCACACCGCGCATCGTGCGGCCCTTTGCGCTGACCGACCCGCTGCAGCAGAGCATCGTGAGTGGCACTGAGGCGACCCTGCGCGCCACGCCGCTGTCGGTCGATGGCATTGGTGCGTTGTCCATGCCCGAGTCTGCCTCCACGGGTGGCTCGCGGGCGACGTCAGGAGGTGGCGCCTCTGCCGGTGCAGCGGGTCTCGCACCGCAGCGCGCGGGTGTACCTCTGGGGCCCGCCCCTGAGCTCGCTCCCGCCGCACCGGCCGCCCCTGCTGCCTCAAGGCCCGCCGCGGTTCCTGGTCTGCCCCCGATGAATCCGGCCATTCCGATGTCGGCCCAGCCGACCCGTCGTAGCAGCTTCGTGCAGCCGCGGGCGCCCAAGGACGAGCCCGACGAATGAGTCGACACCCCCACCGGGTCGGACGATGCCTGCATCCGCTCAGGCGGCGGGCGCAGCGCCTGGCCGGCTTCACCCTGATGGAGCTGGTCGTGGCCATGGCGCTGCTGGGCGTGCTTGCCATGGTGGCCATGCCCATGGCCGAACTGAGCTGGCAGCGTCAACGCGAGGCGCAGTTGCGTACGGCGCTGCGCGAAATCCGTACCGCCATCGATGCCTACAAACAGGCAGCCGAGGCGGGGCTGATTGCCCGCACGCCCGGCGACACGGGCTACCCACCCTCCCTGGCAGTGCTTGAACAGGGCGTGCGCAACCAGAAGGACCCCAAAGCGGGCGTGCTGGTGTTTTTGCGTCGTGTGCCGCGGGATCCTTTTGCTGCAGAGACGACCGCCACTGCCGATCAGACCTGGGCCACCCGCGCCTATGGCTCGGCACCCAATGATCCTCGCGAAGGCCGGGATGTCTTTGATGTGGCCTCCCGATCCTCCAGGGTGGGTCTTAACGGAATTGCCCTGCGCGAATGGTGATGCAATGAATCGCACCCGTGGCTTCACCCTGATCGAGCTGGTCATCGCGCTGGCCCTGCTCGCGCTGATCATCAGCATTGCCGTGCCCCAATACTTCGGCCTGATCGACCGCGGCCGGGTTGCCGTGCAGGCGCAGAGCCTGTCGGTCATGCGCGATGCGATTGACAAGTTTCATGGCGACCGGGGCCGTTATCCGAATTCCCTGGAAGAACTCGTCAGCACCCGATACCTGCGCAGCATTCCGGTCGATCCCGTGACCGAGCGCAGCGACTGGGTGATCCTGCCTCCCCGAGGCAGTGCGGGCGGCAAGGTGTTTGATGTGAAAAGCGCGGCCGAGTCGAAGAGCACAGCAGAGACTGCCTCTGACAGCGCGCCCGAGCGCGCGCCTGAACGCATGCCCGAGCGCACGCCTTCCTCCAAGGACTGACCGCGTCACGATGGCGAAGCGCCACAGCACCTCACCGCAGCACCCCGCACGCCGTGAACAGGGTGCCGCACTCCTGGGCATTCTGATTGGTGTGGCAGCCATGGGCGCGGGCCATCTGGCCCTGACCGAGCATCAGGCCACGCAGGCCCAGCGTGAGCGCGAGGCCGATCTTCTGTTCATCGGCGAGCAGTTCCGCCGGGCGATTGAGTCGTATTTTCTGGCCGCCCCGCCTGAGCGTCGAAGCCTGCCCGCACAGTTCGATGATCTGCTCTCCGACACCCGCAGTGCGAGCCGCAGAACCCACCTCAGGCGCCTGTATCGCGATCCATTTACCGGACGCACCGACTGGGGCCTCATTCGTCTTGGCGACCGCATCATTGGCGTTCATTCCAAGGCCACGGTGGTACCCCTCAAGCGCTCCGGTTTCCTGCCTGGTCAGTCCGGTTTCGACCGGGCCCGTACCGTGGCCGACTGGCGCTTTATCTACGTGCCCATGACCGCAGGGGATCCCACCCGATTGCGCTCACCCCTGCAGGGCCGACAGTTCTCGACCCAACCTTCCGGGCCGCGCGACACCCTCATCGGGCAGTAAATCACACAGCAAGCAATGCAGCGGGCAATGCAGCGGCCAAGGCATGGGCCAACGCATGGTCCAACGCATGGTCCAACGCATGGGCCAACGCATGGGCCAAGGCAGCAGGCAAAAAAAAA
>JBEELY010000433.1:0-5567 GCA_041167925.1 Pseudomonadota bacterium
GGACCGGGGGGATTGCGATCGTTGCGCGATCATCCGCCGACCAGGCGAGTGATGTCGTTGAACAGGGCAACCACCATGAGGCCCGCCACCAGCACGATGCCGATGCGCTGAGTGACCTGCATGAAGCGCTCGGACAGCGGGCGACCCTTGATCGCCTCGAGGCCGTAATATACCAAATGACCCCCGTCAAGAACGGGTACTGGCAGCAGGTTGAGCACGCCCAGACTCACGCTGATCAGGGCCAGAAAACCCAGATAGGCCATCACGCCGATCCTGGCCGACTGTCCCGCATAGTCGGCAATCGCCACTGGCCCACTGAGGTTGCGCCATGACAGATCGCCAACCAGCATCTTGCCCAGCATGCGCAAAGAGAACCAGGACATCTCCCAGGTCTTCTGGACACCATGCATCAGCCCGCCGACAAAGCCCTGGCTGACTTCAACCATCTCAACTCGGCCCTGCAAGGCCGCCCCGATCCGGCCGATGGTCCGGCCCGCGTCTTCAGGCCGATCAGAGACCTGTGCTTGAGGCACCACGGCAATCTGCTGAACAACACGGGATCTCTCAACTTCCAACCGGACCTCCTGGCCCGGTCGCCCACGCAGATGCTCAACCACCTGACCGGGGCGTGTGATGGCCTGTCCGTCAATGGACAGAATCTGATCCCCGGCAAGTAGCCCGGCCCGCGCCGCGCTGCCATCGGGCAGCACGGATCCCACGACAACCGCACCTGCGGCAATCTCGAGGCCCAGGGTGCGCAAAAAGTCCGTTTCGAGGGCCTCGGCGCCCAGCGAGGCGGTGGCAAGCGACACTTGCACCCGCTGACCGCTGCGCTCGACCGTGATGGTTGCTGGCCGCTTCTCGACGACGGGATCAATCAGGCGCAGCCGAAACTCATTGAGCGAGCGAATGCTGCGGCCGTCCACCTCAACCACCCTGTCGCCCGCCGCGATCCCTGCTGCCGCGGCCGGCGTACCCATGGCCGGTTGCGCTAGCAAGGCTGCGGGTTCCTGCGTTCCAGACCACCCCAACGCTGCATACAGGCCGATCGCCAGCAGAAAGTTCGCCACGGGGCCGGCCAGCACGATCAGGGCGCGACGCCCCAGAGACTGACGATTAAATGCGCGCGCCAGTTCGTGTTCAGGCACCGAGTCATCAAGGCCCTCGCGTTCGTCGAGCATGCGCACGTATCCACCCAGGGGAATCGGTGCGATGGTCCATTCGGTTTTGTCGGGGCCGACGGTAAATCGAATCAGAGGCGTTCCAAAACCAATGGAAAAGCGCAAGACCTTGACATCGAACCAGCGGGCCACAAGGTAGTGACCCAGCTCATGAACGAAGATGAGAATGGCCAGCGCGCACAGGAAAGCAATCAGGGTGGTCATGAACGAGCTCGTTTGGAAACCTCATGGCGCGCCCGGGTGCGGGCCCGCGCGTCGAGGGCAAGCACCTCGACCACCTGCGCAGGAGCAGGCTCCTGACCCAGAGCGTCCAGGGCTTGCGCGTTGATCTGGGCAATCTGCAAAAAGCTGATGCGCCCCTCCAGAAAAGCCTCCACGGCGATCTCATTGGCAGCGTTGAGAACGCAGGGCGCAGCATCTCCAGCCCTCAGGGCCTCGCGTGCAAGGCGCAAGCAAGGGAAGCGGTGTTCATCGGGCGGCTCGAAATCAAGCCTGCCCTGGGCAGCCAGATCGAGCAGGCTCACACCACTCTCGATCCGATCAGGCCAGGCCAGTGCATGCGCGATTGGCGTACGCATGTCGGGATTGCCCAGTTGAGCCAGCGTGGACCCGTCAACGTATTCGACCATCGAGTGAATGATGCTCTGGGGATGTACGAGCACGTCGAGCTGCGGCTCGGGCACGCCGAACAGAAAATGCGCTTCGATCAGCTCGAGTCCCTTGTTCATCATGGTGGCTGAGTCCACCGAAATCTTGCGCCCCATGCTCCAGTTCGGGTGTGCGACCGCCTGATCAGGGCTGACCGTACGCATCTGCTCTTCGGTCCAGGTACGGAAGGGCCCCCCCGACGCAGTGAGCACGATCCGTCTCACCCCTCGCGCGTGACCCTGCGCAGGCATGCACTGGAACACCGCGTTGTGCTCGCTATCGATGGGCAAAATTCGCGCACCGCCCTCGCGCACCGCACGAAGAAACACGGGCCCTGCCATGACAATGGCTTCTTTGTTGGCAAGCAGAATGCACTTGCCTGCGGCGGCTGCGGAGAGCGCAGGCTCCAGGCCTGCAGCACCGACGATGGCCGCCATCACGGCATCGACCTGTGGCGCTGCACACACCTGAGCGGCCGCTTCGGCGCCTGCCAACACCTCTGTGGCACTGCCGGCCGCCGCAAGCGACAGCCGCAGCGCCTGCGCCGCCTGAAGATCAGTCATGACAGCGAACCGAGGCTTAGCGGCCAGGCACTGAGCGTGCATGCGCTCATGATTGCGATGGGCCACCAGCGCATCGACCGCGTAGCGATCGGGATGGCGCAACACCACATCCATCGTACTCATGCCGATGGAGCCGGTTGAGCCCAGGACGACCAGTCGTTTCATGGGCACATTATGGCAGCAGCATGTAAAGCAACAGGGCGGCCGGCATGGTCGGAATCAGGGCGTCGATACGATCGAGTACGCCGCCATGGCCAGGGAGCACATGGCTGCTGTCTTTCACGCCGGCAGCACGTTTGAGTGCGCTTTCGAACAGATCGCCTGTAATGCTGAGCGCCACGGTCGCGGCAATCAATAGCAGTGCGAGCGGCAGGCCGAAGCCGCTCATCAGACGGCTGCTCCAGATGGCCCATTCGACAGGCAGGAGGGCCTGCGCACCCAGAGCCAGGCCGCAGACCGCCAGCCATCCGGTGACGGCCCCCTCCCATGTTTTACCCGGACTGACGCGTGGCGCAAGCTTGCGCTTCCCGAACAGACGGCCGCCTGCGTAAGCTCCAATATCAGCCACCCAGACGAGCGCCATGGCAGACAGGAGCAAGGCAGGAGAAACCTTGCGTAGCTCAAACAAGGCCACCCAGCAGGCGGCAAGGCTCAGTGCGGCGAGCGCAAGGCCAGGTCCGGCGGGCCCGACTGCCCTGAGCACTCGAGGCATGAACAGAAACCAGGCGGATAGCGCAAGGCCGCACAGCGACAGCGCTGCCCAGCGGGTCATGTCATTTGAAAGCACCAGCCAAAGCAGGCCAAACAGAGCCAATCCTGCTGCGAGGGCCAGGGTCTGACGGCCCAGACCGAGTAGGCGCCCCCATTCACGCGCTCCCTGAATCAGAAACACCAAGGAGATCAGACCCCAGGCCCAGGACGGCGCAAAAAATATCGCTGGAAGCAGCACCGCGAGCAGCACGATCGCGGTGACGATGCGGGTCAGCAGCATGCCTCAGGCCTGGGGGCTATTGAGAGGCTGCGTCGCCGCGCGCACCTCGCCTGCGGAGGCGTCACTGGCAAGCTGTGCACTCGTACGCCCAAACCGCCGCTCACGCAGCCGATAAGACTCAAAGGCCTTCGCCAGTTCCTCGGCATTGAAATCAGGCCAGTAGGTCTCGGTGAAGTAGAGCTCAGAGTACGCAAGCTGCCAGAGGAGAAAATTGCTGATGCGCTGCTCGCCACCGGTGCGTATGAAAAGATCAGGCTCTGGAGCATGGTTCATGGCCAGATAGGGCGTCAGGTCGGACTCCTGAATCTGCCCAGGATCAGCCGCCAATCCGGGCGATTCAGCAAGCATGCGTTGCACCGCCTGAAGCATGTCCCATCGACCACCATAGTTGGCACAGATGGTCAGGGTCAGGTTGCGGTTGCCCGCCGTCTGGCTGATTGCAGTGCTGATGAGTTGTTGCAGCCTGGGTTCGAATGCGCTGAGATCCCCGACCACCACCAGGCGGATGCCATTGGCATGCAGGCGGTTAACCTCCCGCTCGAGCAGACGGACAAACAGACCCATCAGGACCGAAACCTCTTCGGCCGGCCGGCGCCAGTTCTCGGAGCTGAAAGCGAACAGGGTCAGGTATTGAACCCCCGCACGTACGCACGCCTCTACGGTCGCCCGCACTGCGTCCACGCCGCGATGATGGCCGGCAACGCGGGGCAGCATGCGGGCCTTCGCCCACCGCCCGTTACCATCCATGATGATGGCGACGTGTCTTGGAACACTCCCGATCTGGGGAATGGCCTGGGTCGAACTCACATGGCTCATGCGGGAGGAGATTCGAAGCGCGGGGAGGGTCTCAGACCGTCAGCAGCTCCTGCTCCTTAATCTGGAGCAGCTTGTCAATTTCTCCCACGAAGCGGTCGGTCAGCTTCTGGACATCCTCTTGAGCACGGCGCTCCTCGTCTTCGGAAGCAGCCTTGCTCTTCACAAGTTCTTTGAGCTGGGTGTTCGCATCGCGCCGCAGATTGCGCACGGAGACTTTGGCATCTTCGCCCTCGCCTTTGACCACCTTGATGAGCTCCTTGCGGCGCTCTTCAGACAAGGGGGGCATGGGAACACGGATGAGCTCTCCCATGACCGTGGGATTGAGACCCAGGTCGGACTCACGGATCGCCTTGTCGATGACCGAGGCCATCTTTTTCTCCCAGGGCGAGACGCCAATGGTGCGGGAGTCGATCAGCGTGACATTGGCCACCTGGCTGATCGGCACCGGGCTGCCGTAATAGTCGACCTGAACATGATCGAGCAGACCGACATGGGCGCGCCCCGTGCGCACCCGGGCGAGGGCATTTTTAAGCGACTCGATGGACTTCTCCATCTTCTGCTCAGTGGCCTTGCGGATTTCCGCAATCGTGACAGGCATGGATCAACTCCGTGGATCAGCAGCGCGGCCTGAAGGAAAGCCGCGTTGAAAAACGTTCAGACATGGACGAGGGTACCTTCGTCCTGGCCAAGAAGAACCCTGCGCAGCGCGCCTTCCTTGAAAATCGAAAAGACCTTGACCGGCAGGCGCCGATCCCGGCAGAGCGCGAATGCAGTGGCGTCCATGACCTTGAGATCACGGCCGATGGCCTCGTCAAAACTGATGCTGCGAAAGCGGGTCGCGGTCGGATCCTTCATCGGATCGGCGGTGTAGACGCCATCGACCTTGGTCGCCTTGAGAACCACCTCAGCACCCATCTCGGCGCCCCGCAGCGCTGCTGCGGTATCGGTGGTAAAGAAAGGGTTGCCGGTGCCAGCTGCAAAGATGACCACCTTGCCTTCTTCAAGGTAGCGCAACGCCTTGGGCCGGATGTAGGGCTCGACCACCTGCTCGATCTTGAGCGCCGACTGCACGCGTGCCTGAATATCGGCCAGCCGCAGCGCATCTTGCAGCGCAAGCGCGTTCATGACCGTAGCAAGCATGCCCATGTAATCAGCCGTGGCCCGATCCATGCCATGCGCACCGAGCGCCACGCCCCGGAAAATGTTGCCGCCACCGATCACGATGGCCAGTTCGGTGCCCAGGGAGAGCGCCTCGGCGATCTGCCGGACCATGCCCTGAAGCGTCTCCCGATGGATGCCAAACTCGTCATCGCCCATCAGGGCTTCACCAGACAGCTTGAGCAGCACACGCTTGTAGGGACGGCCTTC
>JBEELY010000452.1:0-3373 GCA_041167925.1 Pseudomonadota bacterium
GCAAGGCGGCCCACTCGTCGCGCGAGAAGGTCACATAGGCCGAGAATTCGGCGGCTTGGCTTCCTGTCATGGGCGCAAGCTTACCGCAGTGCAGCATGCGTACACTTGATTGTTCCGGATCTCTGGAGCTGCACCATGCAACCCGCTACCCAAGACGCCCTGGCCCTTGCACAGTCGATCGTGCGTGGTGAAACCACCGCGCAGGCCGCACTGCAGGCCAGTCTCGACGCCGTGACCCGCCTCAATCCGCAGGTCAATGCCATTGATACCCAGGCCCCCGAGGCCGCCCTCAGGCGTGCTGCGGCACTCGATGCCGAGCTCGCCGCATTGCGCAGCGACACGCAGCGGGCTGCCCTGCTCGACGAGCGGCCCTTTTTCGGCGTGCCTCTGCCCCTGAAGGATTTGGGCACGGCCTGTGCAGACCTGCCTTCGTCCATGGGGTCAGCCTTTTTTCGCCTGACGCATTTCGATCGTGATGGCGAATTGGTGCGCCGCTATCACGCTGCGGGGTTTGTCCCCTTTGCCCGCAGCACCAGCCCCGAGCTCGGCGTGAGTCCGTCCACTGAAGCCACGGTCTATGGCGGGCCGACACGCAATCCCTACAACCTCGCCCACAGTGCCGGCGGATCCAGTGGCGGTGCGGCGGCGGCGGTGGCTTCTGGCATGGTGCGTATCGCGCATGCTTCGGATGGTCTTGGCTCCATCCGCATTCCTGCAGCCAACTGCGGTCTGGTGGGGCTCAAACCCACGCGCGGACTGATGCCTGCAGGCCCGGTCGCCGGGGAGGCCTGGGGCGGCCTCGCGACCGAGCATGTGGTCTCGCTCACTGTGCGCGATACGGCCGTGGCACTGGATGTGACCGCGGGGATTGATGAAGGCGCGCCCTATGCCGCACCGGCCTTTGCACGCGGCGATGCGCTTCGCGCCGTGCAGGCCGCCTTGCGCGCCCGTGCGCCCCGGTTGCGCATTGCCCTGCTCGACCGCACCTTTGGCGGTGATGCGGTGCATGCCGAGGTGGCGCAGGCCGTGCGTGCTGCGGGCGCGCACCTGCAGGCCTTGGGCCATGCAGTACAGGAAGCGGGTCCGCGCTTTGATGTGATGGAACTGCTCAAGCCCGCCATGGAGATCGTGGCCAGCGGCACGGCCATGTCGGTGCGCAACCGCGCACAGGCGCTGGGCCGCGAGCCCGGGCCGGACGATCTCTCGCCCACCGTGCATGGCGCGGTGGCCTTCGCCAATGGCATCAGTGGGCCGCGCTATCTGCAGCAGCTGGGCGCGCTGCATGCCTTCACGCGTCGGGTCAGTGCCTTCTGGCGCGATCATGATGTGTTGCTCTTGCCCGTGCTGGCCGAGCCGCCCGCGGTCCTGGGCCGCTTTGCCATGAGCAATCCCGACTTTGTCGACTACCGCATCGGCCCGCGGGGCATCGCGGGCTACTCGCCCTTCACGCCTCTGGCCAATGTCACCGGCCAGCCCGCGCTCTCCATGCCCGGGGCCTGGTCGTCGGGCGGACTGCCAATCGGAGTCCAGCTGATCGGTCGCTTCGGTGCCGACGCCCTGCTGCTGGGGCTCGCGGCCGAACTTGAAGCCGCCCAGGCAGGCGGATAGCCTGGGACACGCCCGCCATGAAAGTGCTGCTGGCCCTGCTCGTGATCGCCAACCTGCTTCTCTATGGCTGGTTTCACGGGTGGCTGTCGCCCTACGGTGGTGAAGGACGCGATCCGCAGCGCATGGCGCGCCAGGTGATGCCGGAGCGTCTGCGTATCGTCGCCACGGACAGGCCGGGTCAAGGCCAAGGCCAGGGTCAGGGTCAGGGCCAGGGTCAGGGTCAGGGTCAGGGTCAGGGTCAGGGTCAGGGTCAGGGTCAGGGTCAGGGTCAGGGTCAGGGTCAGGAGTCGTCCGCGCAGGGTGGCAGCAACCTGTTGCCCATGCCGCCCGAGTCACCCTCTGACTCGGCGCTGCAAGCCAGCAGCCCGCCTGCGAACTGGCCTGCCTCAGGATGCGTCGAACTCGCCCCGCTCACCGAGGCCCAGATCCTGACGGTACAGAGCGCGCTGGACGATCAGCCCTACTTTTTCACCACGCTGCTGCCTGCTGGCACCGAGACCTGGTGGGTCTATGTCTGGCCGCCGCAGGGCGAAGCCCAGGCCCGGCTTGAGGCGCTGCGGGCGCGCAAGCTGGTCGATGAAGTTGTGCAGATACGTGAAGGCGTCATGCGCGGGGCCATCGTGCTGGGCCGTTTCAGGGAGCCCAACAATGCGCTGGCGCTGCAACGCAGAACGATTCTTGCTGGAGAAACCGGTGTGCGAATTGCCGCGCGGGGCGGCCCGCCTGCGACGAGCGTTCTGCGTATTCAGGTTACCGATGCGGATGCCCTGAAGCGGGCCGCTGGCGAGGGCTCCGGCCCGCTGATCCTCGCCCGGATGCCCTTTAGCGAATCCAGCGTGCAGCTGATCGAGCGTCAGCGAGAGACCCTTGTCGCCACCGGGGCGACCGCGGTGCTCAGGGCCTGCCCCGCCGATCAGGCGACGGCCTTCAGTTCACGACGATAACGATTGAGTGCCTGCACCGTGGGCAGCTCGCGCTCGAGTAGCAGCGACAGGTTGTGCAGGATGCGCTCGACCACCTTGTTCTCCCAGCCCTCGTCAAAGCGGATCTGCTGATCGAGCCAGTGCTCGAGCCAACCTGGCTGAGGCAGGCGGCTCTGGATGGTGTCGTTTGGAAAGAGTGCCTTGTTGACATGCAGATTGGTGGGATGCAGGGCCTGTGCCGTGCGGCGCGCACTGGCCATCAGCAGACCGATCTTGGCAAAGGCCGATCGTGCCGCATCACCCACATCACCAATGGCCTTCTTCATGTACTGCAGGTAGGCGCCGCCATGGCGGGCTTCGTCCCGCGAAATGATGTCGTAGATGTGCCGGATGACCGGCTCGGTATGCCACATGGATGCGCAGCGGTACCAGTGGTTGAGTCGGATCTCGCCGCAGAAATGGAGCATGAGGGTCTCAAGCGGCGGTGCCGGATCGAACTCGAAGCGAATCGCATGCAACTCGGCCTCGGTGGGCATCATGTCCGGACGGAAGCGCCGCAAGTACTCCATGAGGACGAGCGAGTGCTTTTGTTCTTCGTAGAACCAGACCGACATGAAGGCGCTGAAGTCGGAGTCATGCCGGTGATCGCGCAGGAACATCTCGGTGGCCGGCAGGGCCGCCCACTCGGTGATCGCATTCATCTTGACCGTGAGGGCCTGCTCGTCGGACAGCTTCGAGCCGTCGAACTGGTCCCAGGGCAGCTCATCCATGTTCCAGCGCACGCGCTCGAGCGATTTGAAGAGTTCGGGGTAGAGCATGGGCATGACGGCGGAAGAGGCGAT
>JBEELY010000484.1:0-3284 GCA_041167925.1 Pseudomonadota bacterium
GGGCCTGCGCACCTTCAATCAGGGCGGCTGCATGGGCCAGGCGTTTCTGTTCCGTCTGCAAGGCCTCCCATTCGCCTGCCTGGGGTGAGAGGGCTTCGAGTTCGTCGGCAAGCCACTGCAGGCGTTCGCGCTCAAGCGCATGGCTGCGCTCGCCCTGGCGGGCTGCATCGAGCTCGCCCTGCAGGGCTTTCCAGTGGGCATGGGCCTGGCCCAGGGCCTGCAGGTGGACGCCCGCCATACGATCGAGCAACAGGCGCTGCCCTTCATTGCGCAAGAGCGACTGCGCAGCATGTTGCCCGTGAATCTCGACCAGACGTGCGCCAATGTCGCGCAGCTGGGTGGCCGTGGCCGGATGTCCGTTGATCTGGGCGCGCGATCGACCGTCAGCATCGATGATCCTGCGCAGCAGCACCTGGCCTTCATCGCCGGCAAGATCGTGATCGTTCAGCCACTGTTGCAGCTCGGCATCGATGGCAAAGCAGGCGCTGATGTCGGCCCGGGCACGGCCTTCGCGTACCACGCCCGCATCGGCGCGTCCGCCCAGGGCCAGACTCAGGGCGTCGATCAGGATGGACTTGCCCGCGCCGGTTTCGCCGGTGAGTACCGTGAAGCCCTGGCCGAAGCGCAGCTCCAGTGCATCAACAATGACGAAATCCCTCAGACGCAGTTCGAGCAGCATGAGTGACTCAGGGGTGAGGCCGGTTCAGGGGCGCGGTCCGAGGTTGGGCATTTCGTGCCAATGCAGCTTGGAGCGCAAGGTGGCGTAGTAGCTGTAGCCGACCGGATGCAGAAAACGCGCGCCATGTTCGGCACGGCGCACATGAAGGACATCGCCCACCTGAAGATCGGCAAAGGTCTGCATGTCGCAGTTGATGCGCGGCTCGCGGCCATCGGTGACGGCAATGGAGATGGCGCTGCCCACCGGCAGGACGATGGGGCGGTTGGACAGCGCCTGTGGCGCAACCGGCACCAGCACCAGCCCTTGCAGGGTGGGATGCAAGATCGGGCCGTTACAGGACAGCGCATAGGCGGTGGAACCGGTGGGCGTGGCCACGATCAGCCCGTCGGCGCGCTGGCTGTACATGTACAGGCCATCGACATGCACCTGCACCTCGATCATGCCCGCGCGCGAGCTGCGACTGACTACCACGTCATTGACCGCGGTGGCTTCGAAGACCACCGTGTCTTTGCGTAGCACCCGTGCTTGCAGGAGGGTCCGGTCTTCGGCCTGATACTGACCGTCGAGCACTGCACCCAGGGCATCGGGCCAGCGCAGCAGCGGAATGTCGGTAATGAAACCCAGTCGCCCGAAATTGATTCCGACCAGGGGCACGGCATGGGCGGCCAGTTCGCGAGCGATGCCGATCATGGTGCCGTCGCCCCCCACGATGACCGCCAGATCGGCTTGCCTGCCCGCCTCGGGAAGCGGAGCGGTATCAAGATCGGAGCGGCCCAGCGCCGCCGCCAGGCCGGGCTCATAAATAGCCCGGATGCCCCGGCGCGCGAGGTATTCGCCGATCTCGAGCAGGGTGCGCGCGACATCGTCGGATTGCTGTCGGCCAAAGAGGGCCACGGTCTGAAAGGCGGCTTGCATGGCGGCATTTCACCACAACCCCGACGGCCGGTTCGGCGATCCGGTCTGATGTGTCCGGGCATGGCCCTAGGTCTTAGGACAAAGGCTGGCTCTGCAGCCTAAGACAACACATGGCTCTGAAGCCCATGGCAATCCATGACCCGAAGGCCTAAGAGGCGGGTGAGACCAAGGCAAGACTAAGGTCGGTTTGGCAAGCCGACCGATTTCGGTCTATAAATTCCGGATGCTGGACGACCGCGCACGTACTCTGCTCAAAACGCTCATCGAGCGCTACATCGCTGATGGGCAGCCCGTGGGCTCGCGCACCCTGTCCAGACACTCGGGGCTGGAGCTCTCTGCCGCCACGATCCGCAACGTCATGTCGGATCTCGAAGAGCTTGGGCTCATTGCCAGCCCGCACACTTCGGCAGGCCGCGTGCCCACGCCCCGGGGCTACCGGCTGTTTGTCGATACCCTGATTACGGTGCAGCCTCTCGAACTTGATCAGGCCGCGCAGCTGCAGGGCCAGATCCTGGCCGATGAGCCGCAGCGTGTGCTGACCCAGGCCGCACAGATGCTGTCCAGCCTGTCGCACTTTGCCGGGGTGGTGATCACGCCCCGGCGCAGCACCAGCTTTCGTCAGGTGGAGTTCCTGCGCCTGTCTGACAAGCGGGTGCTGCTGATCATCGTGACCCCCGAGGGCGATGTCCAGAACCGCATCCTGCATGTCGATCGCGAATACACCGCCACCGAACTCACCGAGGCGTCCAACTATGTCAACCAGCACTTTGCGGGTCAGGAGTTCGGCCTCATCCTGCACCGGCTGCAATCTGAGCTGATCAGTCTGCGTGATGACATGACGCGCCTGCTGCATCAGGCCGCTACAGCGGGCAGTCAAGCCGCTGCCGAGCATTCCGAGACCGTCATGATTTCGGGTGAACGCAATCTGGTGGCCGTGCAGGAGCTGACCGAAAACATGGATCGCCTGCGCCAGCTGTTCGGCATGTTCGAGCAAAAGACCGGCCTGGTTCAGCTCTTTGATGCCAGCACCCGGGCTGAGGGCGTGCAGATTTTCATTGGTGGCGAGTCCAGGCTGGTGCCCATGGATCAGCTCTCGGTCGTGGCCGCGCCCTATGTGGTCGATGGCAAAGTGGTTGGCACCCTGGGCGTGATCGGCCCCACCCGCATGGCCTACGAACGGGTGATTCCTATCGTCGACATCACCGCCCGTCTGGTCTCAAGCGCGCTCAGTCATCACTGAGCCAGGTCATCAGGGGGCGCTCGCAGCCTGAGCGCGCCCTCGGGCTGCGCTGTGGCATTCACAGAGTCCTTGAAACGGATTGGTAGACTGCGCGCATGCAGCGCTTTAGCAGTCCTTCCGCCTTTCGCCATGATGCACCTGAGCGCACCGCCATTTTGCTGGTGCAGCTCGGTACGCCTGCCGCACCCACGGCGGCGGCCCTGCGCCCCTATCTGCGCGAATTCCTGTCCGACCCCCGCGTGGTTGAGATTCCGCGGCTGATCTGGTGGCCCATTTTGCACGGCATCATTCTGAATACCCGGCCGGCCCGGTCGGCCCAGAAGTACGCGAGCGTCTGGACGCCGGAGGGTTCGCCCCTGATGTCTCACTCCCTGCACCAGGCTGAAGGTCTGCGCAAGGAGCTTGAGAGCCGTGGGCTGCGGCCTACCGTGGCCCTGGCCATGCGCTATG
>JBEELY010000022.1:0-2778 GCA_041167925.1 Pseudomonadota bacterium
CAGATCGGGCCCAAAAAAGTGGAGACCGAAAAGCCGATGGTCATGAGGCTCAGGTTGTGACGACGCTCCTCGCCGCTGGCCAACTGGGACATGAGCTTCTGGACGGCCAGATGAAAAGGCAAAAAGCCCACGCCGATCACGACAGCGGCCAGGTCGAGCATCCATTGCTTGAGCGCAAAGACCGGCAGCAGCAGTCCGCAGGCCAGCACGAAGGAGCCCAGCAGCATCGGAAAGCGCGCTCCGATACGGTCGACCCAGCGCCCGCCAGCCAGCGCGAGCAACATGGGCAGTACGGAAAAAAAGGACATCATCAGACCCACCCCGAAGGTGGAGGTCTGCAGGTGCACGGCCGAGAGTGTGAGCGTGACGCGGGCTGCGGCGAAGGCCACATGGTTGAGCACGCATAAACCGATGAGCGTGCGGATGCCAGGTGGCGGCATCTGCGATCAGGGCCGGGGCATCAGATCCGTTCGCTCACCCAGGCCTGCACCGAGGCCAGTGCGGCTGGCAGTGCGGCAGCATCCGTGCCTCCGGCCATGGCCATGTCCGGCTTGCCGCCGCCCTTGCCACCCACCTGCTGGGCCACGAAGTTGACCAGCTCGCCCGCCTTGACCTTGCCGACCTGATCAGCAGTGACACCGGCAGCCAGCTGCACCTTGCCATCGCCCGGCGCCGCCAGAACAATCACTGCAGAACGCAGCTTGTCCTTGAGCTTGTCCATGGTCTCGCGAAGCACCTTGGCGTCAGCCCCCGGCAGGCTGGCCGTCAGGAGACGCACGCCGCCCGCAAGTTCGATGGCGCGTCCGACCAGCTCGTCGCCCTGGCTTGCCGCCAGCTTGGACTTCAGGCGGTCGAGCTCTTTTTCGGCTGCACGATGGGCCTCCATGAGCTGCTCGATCTTGGCAGGCAACTCGGAAAGAGGCGCCTTGAAGGCTGCTGCAGCACCGCCCACCATGCTTTCCAGGCCCTGCACCCACTGCAGTGCGTTATCGCCCGTGACCGCCTCAACCCGACGCACGCCCGCCGCCACGCCGCCTTCGGCCACGATCTTGAACAGGCCAATATCACCAGTGCGGCCCACATGCGTGCCGCCGCACAGTTCACGGCTATTACCGATGTCGAGCACGCGCACGGTATCGCCGTATTTCTCGCCAAAGAGCGCCATGGCGCCTCCCGCCACGGCGTCGTCGAAGCCCATCACCTGCGCCTGCGTGGCGGCATTAGCCAGCACCTGGGCATTGACCAGGGCCTCCACCTGCGCAATCTGGGCTACCGTCATGGGCGAGTGATGCGAGAAGTCGAAGCGGGTCTTGGCGTAATCCACCAGCGAGCCCTTTTGTTGCACATGCCCGCCAAGCACATGACGCAGCGCGGTGTGCATGAGATGCGTGGCCGAGTGATTGCGCACAGTGCGGGCGCGCAGAGCGCCATCCACCTGCGCGCGCACCTCGTCACCCACGGCCAGCTCACCCGACTCCAGCCGCCCATGATGGCCAAACACCTCGGCCTGAATCTTCTGGGTATCGGCCACCACAAAGCGCACCGAGTCTGTACTGATCAGGCCCTGATCACCCACCTGGCCACCCGACTCGGCATAAAAGGGCGAGTGGTCCAGCACGACCACCGCGTCGGTCCCTGCGCTCACGCGCTGCACCGCCGTGCCAGCGACATAGAGCGCCGACACGCGTGCACCCGATACCTCGAGCTGCTCATAGCCATGGAAATGCGTGGCGACACCCGAATATTCGAGGCCTGCGCCCGACTTGAACTTGCCCGCCGCACGGGCAGTCTCGCGCTGCCTGTTCATGGCAGATTCAAAGCCAGCCTCATCGACCGCCACACCGCGCTCGCGGCAGACATCGGCGGTCAAATCAAGCGGAAATCCGTAGGTGTCGTAGAGCTTGAAGGCGGTCTCGCCATCCAGGGTGCTCACGCCCTCAGTCAGAGCGGCATTGAGGATCTGCATGCCATGGCCCAGGGTTTCGCCGAAGCGCTCTTCTTCCTGACGCAGCACATCCATCACCTGCTGTTGCGCATCGCGCAGTTCAGGATAGGCATCGCCCATCACGGCCACCAGATCGGGCACCAGGCGATGGAAGAAGGGCTGGGGCTGCCCCAATTTGTGACCATGACGCAGGGCGCGACGACAGATACGACGCAGCACATAGCCGCGGCCCTCGCTGCCCGGAATCACGCCATCGACGATCAGGAAAGAGCAGGCACGGATGTGGTCGGCGATCACGCGCAAGGACGGCAACGCAAGATCGCTCACCCCGGTCTCGCGTGCAGCGGCGGCGATCAGGTGCTGAAAGAGATCGATCTCGTAGTTGCTGTGTACGCCCTGCAAGACCGCGGCGATCCGCTCCAGGCCCATGCCGGTATCGACACAAGGCTTGGGCAAGGGATGCAGCACGCCCGCCTCATCGCGGTCAAACTGCATGAACACGAGGTTCCAGATCTCGATGTAGCGATCGCCATCGGCCTCGGGACTGCCGGGCGGTCCGCCCTCCACCTCGGGGCCATGATCGAAGAAGATCTCGGAGCAGGGGCCGCAGGGGCCGGTATCGGCCATCTGCCAGAAGTTGTCCGATGCATACGGCGCGCCCTTGTTGTCACCAATGCGGACAATGCGCTCGGCGGGCACGCCGACTTCTTTTTCCCAGATGACAAAGGCCTCATCATCGGTGTGATAGACCGTGACCCAGAGTTTTTCCTTGGGCAAGCCGTAAACCGAAGTCAGCAACTCCCAGGCATAGTGAATGGCATCGCGCTTGAAGT
>JBEELY010000108.1:0-2503 GCA_041167925.1 Pseudomonadota bacterium
CTGCGCGAGACGGTTCCGGCCTTGCGGGTCTGCAGTGGGGAACAGCATCCGACTGCCATCCTGGCGCCAACGCGTCTTGCGCCAACCGATCTAGCACGGGCCAACGAGCTTGGAGCGACACTCGCTGCAGGTTTGGCGCTAGGACTCTGGTAGAGGCTGATCAGTGCAGGGCTGCCCAGCAGCCTCATGACTCAGAACCTGCCCAGATGGATGCCGAGCGCGCGGGCTGCATGGAGCCACTCATGATCGGCAGGCACCAGTCGCACGCCCTGTG
This sequence comes from Pseudomonadota bacterium, assembly GCA_041167925.1. GTDB lineage: Bacteria > Pseudomonadota > Gammaproteobacteria > Burkholderiales > Burkholderiaceae_E > UBA4615. Next base: position 275 of record JBEELY010000108.1, read on the forward strand.
CAGCCTGAGCCAGAGGCACTTCAACCACGTCCTGGCCCTTGAGCGACACCATCACGCCGTAGCGGCCGGCCAGCGCGGCACGCGCTGCCTGAACACCAAACCGGGTGGCCAAAAGCCGGTCCGCTGCACTGGGCGAGCCGCCACGCTGAAGATGGCCAAGCACCACTGCCCTGGCCTCGAGACCACTGCGCTGCTCCACCTCCTGAGCGATCCGATGACCAATGCCACCGAACTGCCGCGCATCGGTACGTTTGATATCCAGCCTCTGCACGACCTCCATGCCCTCGGGCAGGGCAGTGCCCTCGGCAACGCAGACGATGGAGTAGCGCCTGCCCCGCGTGGCCCGAGCGCGAAGGTGGCGCAAGAGAGGATCCCAATCGAATCCGGTCTCGGGCAGCAGGATGGCATCCGCACCACCGCTCAGCCCACCCGCCAGGGCGAGCCAGCCCGCGGTGCGACCCATCACTTCGACCACCATCACGCGATGGTGCGCGGAGGCAGTGGTGCGCAGTCGGTCGATCGCTTCGCTAATTACCCCCACCGCAGTATCAAAACCAAAGGTGAGGTCGGTGGCTGGCAGATCGTTATCGATGGTCTTGGGCACCCCCACAATGGCCACGCCCTGCATCGCAAGCTTCTGGGCGATCTTCATCGAGCCGTCGCCGCCGATCACGACCAGCATATCGATGCCTGACTCATGCAGGCGCTCGATCACCCGGTGCGAGACATCTTCGATCCGAATGTTTCCATCAGGCAGTACGACAGGAAAGTGCCAGGGATCTCCCTTGTTGCTGGTCCCCAGGACAGTGCCCCCCTCACCCAGAAGCCCGGCGACTTCACCGTAGCGCAGACGCCGGGTGCGGCCGGTGTAGATGCCTTCAAAACCGTCTTCGATGCCGATCACGGTGGCTTCGCCTTCGGCGATGGCGGTGCGCGTCACTGCGCGGATGACGGCATTCAGACCAGGGCAATCACCGCCGCCAGTCAGCAACCCGATGCGCAAGGCGTGAGTTCGGTTCATGATGTGCGCATGATGCCTGTGTTTGTGCCGCAACGATGATCAAAACCGTGCGCCGGTCTTGCCTGACGGGTCTGGCCCTGATCGGACTCTGGCTGCTTGCGGGTCATGCGACCGTCTGGGCACAAGGCTTGCCCAGCCGCATTGAGGGGCGCGCCCTCGATGTCGCCGATGGCGACACTTTCGTCCTGCTGGATATGCAAGGCCGAAGATGGCGCGTGCGCCTGGCGGGCATTGATGCGCCAGAGAACGCACAGCCCTGGTCGGATCGCTCCCGACTCCAACTGGTGGAGTGGCTGCGCGACCGTCAGATCTCGCTGGAACCCGTCAAGACTGATCCCTTCGGTCGTCTGGTGGCGCGCACCAGGGTCCCTTCTGCAGAGGCCTCAGACGCTCTGATCGATGTCGGGCTGCTGCTGGTGGAAGCTGGCCTGGCCTGGCATTTCAAGCGCTACAAGGCCGACCAGACTGCGGCCGAATACGCTGCATTTGCCATAGCAGAGGACAGCGCCAGGCAGGCCGGACGTGGCCTGTGGTCAGACCCCGCCCCCGAGCCTCCCTGGACCTACCGGGAGCGTGTGCGCGCTGCGCGCCGCTGAACGCGGGTTTCAGCGATCAGTGGCCGATGATCTGCCAAGGGACGGCCCCGGGGATGCGGTTGTCCAGCGGGTCTGGCGCAGGGTTTCATAGAGCACGACCCCTGCAGCCACAGACACATTCAGGCTTTCCACCCTTCCCTGCATTGGAATGTTCACCAGCCGGTCGCAACGCTCACGAGTCAGGCGACGCAGTCCGGTGCCCTCGGCGCCCAGCACCCAGGCCACCGCAGACGGAAGCACGCAGTCAAAGAGAGGTTCGCTCGCCTGGTCAGCCGCCCCAAGAACGGTGATGAAGCGCTCCTGAAGGGTATCGATCGTGCGGGCCAGATTGGTCACCATGACATAGGGCACCGTCTCGGCTGCGCCACTGGAGGTCTGGATGGCAGTTTCATTCAGGGGGCAGGCATGGTCTTTGGGCGCAATCACGCCATGGACACCCGCCCCATCAGCCACCCGCAGGCAGGCACCCAGGTTGCGTGGGTCGGTCACGCCATCGAGCAAGAGAAGCAGAGGAGGCCCTTCAATCCCGTCGAGCAGACCCTCGAGGGTGAGGCTGGGCATGAGGGTGCTGGTGATGGCAACCACGCCCTGATGTCGCATGCCGGGACACAT
>JBEELY010000233.1:0-3955 GCA_041167925.1 Pseudomonadota bacterium
GCCTGCGTGGACATGATCGACTCAGCGCCTTGTTCAGGGGCAGAGCGGTCTTCAGAGGCTGCAGCCTGCTGATCAGGTTCGGCAATCGCGGGCATGCCATCGGAGCGTGAAGCTGCCGCTCGCGAAGCACCTGGGCTGGTGATCGCCCCGAGCACCACGCTGCGCCGGGCCAGCTGCTGCTGATCCCGGTTGCGCAGCGCCCACAGGTCGATGTTGCGACCCGGCGCGAGCGGATCAATGTAGACATTGTTCTTGCGCAACTCGAAGTGCAGGTGAGGACCGGTGGAGCGGCCGGTGGAGCCTACTGCACCGATCTCGTCGCCTCGACGCACCACGCTGCCCACTTGAATGTCGGGCGCATAGGCGCTCAGATGGGCATAGTAGGTGGTGTAGCCACCCGCATGTTCGAGAATGATGAGGTTGCCGTAGCCGCCATAGAAGGTCGCCATCAGTACCTTGCCATCAGCCACGGCATGAACCGGCGTGCCTGTGGGCGCTGCAAAATCGACGCCCTGATGGTGCGTCCATCCGGACACCCGACGTACAACGCGAACATTCTTGTCGCCTTTGCGAACCGTCTGGCGGACCGTGCTGGCATAGCGGAAGCTGCCGACCCCGCGTGAAATCTTCACATGATCGATCGGGCTGCTCCAGAACATGCGCTCGGCATCGACCCCGCCCGTCGTGAAGAAGCCTCCGGGCAGATCCTCGCGATCGACCCAGATTGCGCTGCCGAAGTCCAGCACTTGCTCGCGATCAAAAAAACGCATGCCCAGCAGGCGGGCCTTGCCTGAGGGGGCCTCACCCTTGCCCGCAGCCGCATCACCTTGACCCGAGGCCTGTGTGCTCTCAGCAGGTGTTGACGACGCATCCGCTTGCGTATTGACTGAGACGAACGCGGCAGGGCTGGTGTCTTCGTAGACAATGCGCACCAGGCTGGAGGGGCGCAACTGGTGACGCTCCTGGAAGGCCCGAGCCAGGTAATGCACCTGACGTTCGAGGGAGGCCGGCAGCGCGCCGGCCAGCGCCCGACCACGATCGCTCAGGATCTGGTCCAGTGCAATGTCGACTTTGCGATGGGCCAGCAGATCGGGGGGGAGCAGCTCGGTCTGCATCTGCAGGTCGCTGCCAGGAGCCTGTCGCTCCAGACTGATCAGGCGATGATCCTGTCCAAGGGGGTCACGCAGGAGCAGGCTGAAGGAAGTGACCTGCTTCTTGTCGCCCAGAGACAGACTGAAGGGCAGGCAGTCGGCTGAGGTCGACTGAAAGAGATCGGGCCATTGCTGCCGCACCTGCTGCACCATGGCATCGTCGGTGCTCTGGACGGACCTCAGCACGCTCTCGATATCTTGCCCGGGCTGTGCACAGCCATTGCGCAAAGACTCTGAGGCAAGGGCGACCTCTGTTGCGTTGGCAGGAGGCTCATTGGGCGAGGGTGCAGCAGGCAGTCGGAGCGCTTTGACCGCACTCGCGGGAACTGCATTGGGGCGCACTGATTTTGCTGCGGCAACCTTGGCGCGACCTGAGGGTTTGTCGGTCTGGCGGACAGCTTTTGCCTGCTGTTGTGAAGACTTCGCAGTCTGTTGCGAGGACTTCTCGGACTTTTCTTTGCGGGCCTGGGTCTGGGTCTGGGCTTGGACCTGTCCTGAACCCAGGGTCAGGGCCAGCCATCCGGTCATCAGGAGCGCTGCGATACGGAAGACACGATTCAAGCAAGAGACTCCAGGAAGGCACGCAGGTCGTCATTGAAGCGCGCTGGCTGGTCGAGGAAGAGCGCATGGGTGGCGTCTTCGTAGATCGAGATGCGGGCCGCCGGATGTCGCTCCGCCAGGAGGCTCGCCTGCTCACGATACCGGGGCGTGATGGCGTACCAGATCGGCCGGGTCACAGTGTACAGGGTGTCGCGGAAGGTCTCCCGAGGCCAGGGCTTGCCCAAAAGATCGAAGGCACGGGAGGGCGTGCGCCGCAGTCGAAGTGCGGAGGCCCTGACGATCCGGGCAGTGTCTTCATCTTCGGGATGCCGGATCATGGCCTGTACGAAGCCATCGATGTAGCGATCAAATTCGGCGGGTGTGCGCGGGCGGACGCTCTTGCGCGGCGGCGGTGGCGGCCCTTCCCCGATCGAGTTGTCGATCAGCACCAGACCGCGCAGGCCAGGCACGCCATGCAGGCGCAGGCAGTCGAGACTTTCCATGACCCCAAGCGACCAGCCGATCAGGACCAGATCTTCCAGGGCCAGATGCCGGATCAGTTCGTGGATGTCGCGTGCCCGTGCCCGGGCCAGGAGTTCCTGATCTGCGCCGCGATGCAGGGCCGACTGACCCTGCGATCGCGGGTCGAGCACCACCACACGATACTGCCCCGAGAAAGCGTGCCACTGATGCACGAACACCTCGGCGGGCATCAGCCAGCCCGGGATAAAGACCAGGGTTGGTTTGTGGACCGTCTCGGATTGCGCGCCTGTCTCTGCAACAGGCCCGCTGTCCAGAAAACTCAGGCGCAGGCCATCCGAGCTGACGAAGGACTGGCGTTTTGGGACAGACGCGCCCTGCGCAAGTGGCGTAAGAGCAAGCGTTGCGAGCGTGGCTGCTGCCTTCAGGGCGCGTCTGCGTGAGGAAAAAGGGAGGCTCAGAACTTGCCGTCGACGAAATAGGTGGCGATGCCCGGTTTCCAGACGACCGCAGCCAGACATGCGAGCATCAGCAGGATGAATGGAATGGCCGCCTTGACCAGCGTGCCGAAGGACTGCTTGAAGGCACTCATGGCCACCAGCAGGTTCAGACCGACCGGCGGGGTCAGGTAACCAATCTCCAGATTCAGGATCATGATGATGCCAAACACCACCTTGTTAAAGCCATAGGCTTCGGCAACTGGTGCGAGCAGCGGGGCCAGCACCAGGATGGCTTCGCCCGTGGTCATCAGGCAGCCCACGATCAGCAGCAGGACGTTGACCATCAACATGAACATGAGGGGGCTGTCGATATAGCCCTGGATGTAATCCACCATGGCGGCCGGAACACGATGCTCGGTCAGCACGATGTTCAGACTGAGCGCCACCGCCAGCACAGGAAACAGGGAGCCGCCCAGTTTGGAGGCATCGAGCACGACTTCATAGAAGTCGCGCAGCTTGAGTTCCTTGTGGATGAAGATCTCGACCAGCATCGAGTAGACCAGTGCTACGGCAGCGGCCTCGGTGGCCGTGAAATAGCCGCTGTAGATGCCGCCCAGCAGGATCACCGGCATCATGGCCGCCCAGATGCCCCGACGCGCAGCAGTGCCGAGCTCCTCCAGGCTGAAGCGCTCGGGCTTCATCTTGCGGTTGAACCAGATGGCGTAGAGCGACAGCACAAGAGTGATCAACAGTCCGGGGCCCACACCGGCCGCGAACAGGTCGGTGACCGAGGTTTCGGTCACCAGCCCGTAAATGATCATCGGGATGGACGGCGGAATGATGATGCCTAGGGTGCCGCCCGACATGATTGCGCCGAGGGTGAACTTGGTGTCGTAATTGGCCGCCTTCATGGCCGGATACATCACGGTGCCCACCGCCAGCATGGTCACGATGGATGATCCCGAGATGGCCGCAAACACGGCGCAGCTCAAAATGCAGGCCACCGCCATACCGCCCGGCAGGGGCCGGGTGATGGCCTGCAAAATGGCGACCAGCCGCTTGGCGGTGGTGCCCTTGGTCATCACGTTGCCGCACAGGATGAAGAGCGGAATCGACAGGATGACTTCCTTGTCGAGCCCGACCCACATGTCCTCGATGATGTAGTCGAGCTGGCCGCGCCCCCAGATCAGTTGCACAGCTGCCGAGACCGCCAACAGGGTGACGAGCAGTGGCTGGCGAATGACCAGCATCGCCAGCACCAAGCCGAGAATGAAGATGGCGTTCATTCCTGGAACTCCGGAGGGATGGGGCGAGCCGCAGGATAGGCGGCATAGATCAGGTAGC
>JBEELY010000332.1:0-2741 GCA_041167925.1 Pseudomonadota bacterium
CGCAGCGCCAGTTGATCCGCTTGGATCAGACCCCGGGCCTGGCAAGACTCAGGTCCGGTGTCGGGCAATGCTCATCAGCATGCCCGTTGCCAGACCCAGCGTGACCATGGCCGTGCCGCCATAGGACATCCAGGGTAGTGGCACGCCCACCACCGGCAGCAGGCCGATCACCATGCCCATATTGACGAAGCAGTAGGTAAAAAAGCTCAGGGTGATGGCTGCTGCGAGCAGCCGGCCAAAGACCGACTGCGCAGAGCCCGCGATCGACAGGCCGCGGAAGATGATCGCCAGATAGACCCCCAGCAAAAACACCAGACCCACCAGACCAAACTCTTCCGCATGAACCGCCAGGATGAAATCGGTGGTGCGCTCCGGAATGAATTCGAGATGGGTCTGAGTGCCGTCCATCCAGCCTTTGCCGAACCATCCTCCCGAGCCGACGGCAATGATCGACTGGATGATATGAAACCCCTTGCCCAGAGGGTCGGCGCCAGGGTCGATCAGGGTAAGCACACGTTGTTTCTGGTAGTCATGCATCACCATCCAGAGCAGAGGCAGGCTGGCCAGGCCGGCGACCAGAAGGCCGCCGATGATCTTCCAGCTCAGGCCTGCAAAAAAGATTACATAGGCGCCTGCCGCCAAGACCAGGATGGCCGTGCCGAGATCAGGCTGTTTGGCTACCAGCACAACTGGAATGGCCAGCAGCAGCGCAGCAAAGGCATAGTCCTTGGCTCGCAACCAGCCATCACGCTGTTGAAAGAACCAGGCCAGCAGCAAGGGCATGGCGAGCTTCATGATTTCCGAGGGCTGGATCCGGGTGATGCCGATATCGAGCCAGCGCTGGGCGCCCTTGTTGGTCACGCCAAACAGTTCCACCGCGATCAGCATGGCCAGTCCGAGGGCATAGAGGGGCAGGGCCAGTCGCATCAGACGCACGGGAGGCACCAGAGCGGCCGCCCACATTGCGAGCGCAGCGATACCCAGGTTGCGCAGATGCCCCTGGAAGCGCCCCGGAAAATCGAGGGCTGCCGAATACTGGACAGCCAGGCTCGTCAACACCAGCACCAGCAGTGCGATCAGCAGCGGGCCATCAAAGACATCGACCCAGGGGCGCAGACGATCGACCCAGGGCCGCTGGGCCAGACGGCGACGCATTGAGGCACCCATCAGGGACGAGCCCCGGGGAGCGCAGGCGCATCGGAGCGCTCGGAGGCTTCGCCCGTCTCGCGTTCGACAGGTTCGGGCACATCGCGCAACTCACTTTCGCTGATGCTGCTGGCCGCTGTCGCGCCAGGCGTTTCGCGCGTGACCTTCCCCGTCAGGACATAGTCGAACACCTTGCGGGCGATTGGTGCAGCGGCCTGTGCGCCGAAGCCGCCATTCTCGACAATGATCGCAAGTGCGATCCTGGGCTGCTCGGCCGGTGCGTAGGCCATGAACAGCGAGTGGTCCCGGTAACGCTCGGCAATCCGGCGTGCGTCGTATTTCTGATCCTGTCGGATGCCGATCACCTGCGCCGTACCGGTCTTTCCTGCGGTGACATAGTCCGCGCCCGCGAAAGCAAGCCGTCCGGTACCGACCCGATTGACCTCGATCATGCTCTGCTGCACGAGGGCATGGTGCTGGGCAGGAATCGCAATGCTTGGCCCAGGCTGCAGCGGCGTGGGCTTTCGCTGACCCGTGACCGGGTCCTGGGTTTCACGCACCAGGCGCGGCCGCATGGCCTGTCCGCGATTGGCCAGGGTGGCTGTGGCGTGGGCAAGCTGCAGGATGGTGAAATTGTTGTAGCCCTGGCCGATCCCGATTGAGGGCGTTTCTCCTGGTAGCCATTTCTGCTTGTAACGCTTCATCTTCCATTGCGATGAAGGCAGGATGCCAGCCGACTCATGGGCCATGTCGATCCCTGTGAGTTGGCCAAATCCCCAGGGCTTCATGTAGTCATGGATCCGGTCGACGCCCATCTCGAGCGCTGCGCTGTAGTAATAGGTATCGGAAGACACCACGATGGATTTGCGCAGATCGACCGCACCGTTTCCGTTGGGATTGGAGTCACGGAACTTATGGGTGCCCAGCATGAAATAGCCTGGATCACTGATGAACGTATTGGGTCCGCGCACGCCGCTGTCGAGCACGGCCAGAGCCATGAAGGGCTTATAGGTGGATCCGGGCGGATAGGTGCCACGCAAGGGCCGGTTGAGCAGGGGTTTGTCAGGGTCTTCGTTGAGGGACTGCCAGGTCGCGGTATCGATGCCATCAACAAACAGATTGGGGTCATAGGTCGGCACTGAGACGAAGGCCAGCACTTCGCCGGTGGCCGGCTCGATTGCAACCAGCGCGCCTTTGCGATCGCCGAACCACTGCTCGACCAGACCTTGCAGGGTCATGTCGACCGAGAGCACCACATTGGCACCGACTCGCGGCGGAACCCGAGAGAGTGCGCGCACCACCCGCCCTCCTGCAGAGACCTCGACCCGATCGAAGCCCGACTCACCGCGCAAAGCGGCTTCATAGCTCTGCTCGATGCCGATCTTGCCCATATGGGTCGCGCCTGCGTAGCGCGATGCCTCGTTGGCATCCTCGAGGCGGCGCTTGTCTTCCTGCGAAATCCGTCCGATGTAGCCCACGACATGGGCGCCGGTCTGACCCAGGGGATAGCTTCGAAACAGACGTGCCCGCACATCCACCCCTTCAAAACGGTAGCGATGCGCAGCGACCCGTGCGACTTCCTCATCGCTCAGTCG
>JBEELY010000360.1:0-2599 GCA_041167925.1 Pseudomonadota bacterium
GGCCGTCCTGAATCTGATCGACCATGGCATGAGCCTGCAGGAGTCGGTCGAGGCGCCCCGGGTCTGGACCCAGGGCTTCGGACTCGAATTGGAGCCCCGCATCACGCCGGCGGTCGAACAGGCGCTCAAGGCGCGTGGCCACGATCCGGTTCGGGTCTCGAACGTAGCGGGCGGCATGTGCGCGATCGCCTTCCGTGAGGACGGCGACCTCGAAGGCGCGGCCTGCTGGCGGGCAGATGGCACACCCATCGGCGTGAGCGGCGGGCTCGCGCGGGCAGGCGTGCGTTTCATGCCCGAGGCCTCGCGACCACTGTCCTGAGCACTGCACAGTAAGCTTCGGGTCTGCACACAAGGAGACCCGAAGCGATGTATCCCGGCCACTACGCCCAGCAGCATCCGGACCGCCCGGCTTTTATCATGGCCGCCACCGGGGAGTCGGTGAGCTATCGGGAGTACGAAGCCCGCTGTAACCGGCTCGCCCATCTGCTTCGATCCATGGGCCTCAAGCGGGGCGACCACTACGCCATCTTCATGGAGAACAATGCGCGCTTCATCGAAAGCTGCGCTGCCGGCGTGCGCGCGGGTCTGTACTACACCGCTGCCAATTCCTATCTCACCGCCAGTGAGCTCGCGTACATCCTCGAGAACAGCGAGTCGCAGATTCTGATCACTTCGGGCTCGCGTCTGGCGGTCGCGCGCGAAGCCATGGCGCAGGTGCCACGCATCCGACTGTGCCTGGTGGTCGATGCGCCTGCAGGGCTCTTGAATGACGGTCCCATCGATCAAGCGGACCCCGGCGAGAGCCTTGCCGTGCGCGACTTTGTGCAGGCCACACGCAATCAGCCTGACACGCCCATTGCGGATGAGTCGATGGGCGGGCCGATGCTGTACTCCTCAGGCACTACCGGCAGACCCAAGGGCGTCTTCAAGCCGATGCCCAACATTGCGCCTGGCGAGATCACGCCAGGCATCCGGTTTTCAGACGGACTGTGGGGCTTTCGAGATGACATGGTCTATCTCTCCCCTGCCCCGCTCTATCACTCGGCCCCCAACAGCTCGGTGAGCCTGACCCTGCGCCGGGGCGGTACCGTGATCGTGATGGAGAAGTTCGACCCAGAACGCTATCTGGCGCTCGTGCAGCAGTACCGGGTGACGCATTCGCAGCTCGTGCCCACGATGTTCTCGCGCATGCTCAAGCTGCCTGAATCTGTCCGTCAGCAGTACGACCTCAGTTCGCTTGAAGTGGCCATTCATGCGGCTGCCCCCTGCCCGGTCCCGGTCAAGGAGCAGATGATTGCCTGGTGGGGGCCGATCATCCGGGAGTACTACGGCGCCACCGAAGGACTCGGATTTGCGGCCTGCAGCAGCGAGGAATGGATGCTGCGCAAGGGCACGGTCGGCAAGGTGGTCTGGGGCACACTGCATGTACTTGACGAATCCATGCAGCCCTGCCCCCCCGGGGTCTCGGGAACGTTGTGGTTCGAGCCCCCGACCGAGTTCGAATACTTCAATGATGCCTCGCGCACGCAAGAGTCCCGCTCGCATGACGGACGCCTGGCCACGGTCGGCGATGTGGGTTATCTCGATGAGGCGGGCTATCTGTTCCTGACCGATCGTGCCACCTTCATGATCATTTCGGGCGGCGTCAACATCTATCCCCAGGAATGCGAAAACCTGCTGATCACCCATCCCAAAGTGGCCGATGCCGCTGTGTTTGGCATCCCCAATGAAGACCTTGGCGAAGAAGTGAAAGCCGTGGTGCAGGTCATGCCCGACGTGACCGCAGGCGACGAAGTAGTGCAGGAGCTGATCGCCTTTTGTAGGGCGCATCTGGCGGCCCTCAAGTGTCCGCGTTCGATCGACTTCATCGACGAGATGCCGCGTCTGCCCACGGGCAAGCTCTACAAGAAACCCCTGCGCGAAAAGTACTGGGCCGGCCATGCGAGCCGCATCGTCTAAGAAGAGCGCCACCGCACGACCGTTTTAAACAACAAAAGACTGCGACCAGGAGACCCCCATGAGCGACGCTACCGACTTCAAGACCCTGATCTACGAAATCCCTGAACCCGGCATTGCCCGCATCCGTCTGAACCGGCCGGATCGGGCCAATGCGCAAGACACCGAACTGCTCTATGAGCTCAACTCGGCCTTCGACCGTGCGGCGCACGATGACGAAGTCCGGGTGATCATCCTGGCCGCCGAAGGCAAGCATTTTTCGGCGGGGCACGACCTGTCCGAAACCGACTCGGCCGCGGCCATGAAGCGTCAGCGGACCGTCGGCACCATGTGCGGTTTTGGCTGTGCGGGGGCCGAAGCCCAGATGGCCCGCGAAGAGGAGATCTACACCGGTTTTTGCGAGCGCTGGCGCAACATTCCAAAACCCACGATCGCGGCCGTTCAGGGCAAATGCATTGCCGGCGGGCTGATGCTTGCCTGGCCCTGCGACCTGATCGTGGCCTCAGAGGACGCCTCTTTTGCCGATCCGGTGGTGGCCTTCGGCGTGGGCGGCGTGGAGTGGTTCCACCATGTCTACGAGGTGGGCATGCGCAAGGCCAAGGAGATGCTGTTCACGGGCGATGCAATCAGCGCCCAGGACGCG
>JBEELY010000473.1:0-2611 GCA_041167925.1 Pseudomonadota bacterium
TCACCGCCGCCAGTGCATCGGCGGTGAAGTCCTCGCGACAGTAGCCCCGGGTCCACTTCAGCATGGCTGGTCCTTGACTCGAAACGCGCCTGGATCAGACCGCATCCAGCGGAATCTTCAGATAGCGCTTGCCGTTGGATTCGGGCGGCGGCAGTTCTCCGGCCCGCATGTTGACCTGCACCGAGGGCAGGATGAGCACCGGCATGTCGAGGGTGCGATCGCGCGCCTCGCGCATCGCGACAAAGGCCTCCTCGCTAATGCCGTCCTTCACATGCACATTGTTCGCGCGCTGTTCGGCCACGGTGGTCACGAATTTCACCGCGCGTCCGCCGGGCTGATAGTCATGGCACTTGTAGAGCGTGGTCTGGGGCGGCAGGCTCAGTACCTTGTTGATCGACCGGTAAAGCGTGCGTGCATCGCCGCCCGGAAACTCGCATCGGGCCGTGCCGTAATCGGGCATGAACAGGGTGTCGCCCACGAAGGCTGCAGTGTCCTGGCCGTCGCTCACCACATAGGTCATGCACGCCGGGGTATGCCCCGGGGTGTGCAGGGCGCGGGCCTGCAGCTGGCCGATCCGGAAGGTCTCGCCATCCTGCAGCAAATGATCGAACTGACTGCCATCACGCCGAAATTCTGGCTCGGCATTGAACAGGTCTGCAAAGACGTTCTGTACCGTGGTGATCTGCTGTCCGATCGCGATCTTGCCGCCGATCTTTTGGCGTAGGTAGGCCGCTGCCGACAGGTGATCGGCATGCACGTGGGTTTCAAGGTGCCATTGCACTGTCGCCCCCAGAGCCTGAATGCGCTCGATCAGGCGGTCAGCGCTGGCAGTGCGTGTGCGGCCCGACTTGGGGTCATAGTCGAGCACACTATCGACAATCGCCGCCTCCCGGGTGGCGGTGTCCATCACGATGTAGCTCACCGTCCAGGTGGCGGTATCAAAAAAACCCTCAACCTGCATGCGCCCCTGGGCTGCCGCGCTGGCTCGGGCGGCGCCCAGGTCAGTGATGCGCTGAGCCATCGCGCTCAGGTCATAGCCCACCGCCTGCGTCCGGGCCAAAATGGCCTCAGTGGGTTGGCGGCCCGCCTGCGACAGGGCCCACATCGTGCTCGACCGAAGGCCGCTGCGACAGTAGGCCAGCACCGGCTGAGGCAGGCCATCGAGCATCTGACCAAAGGCCTCGCCCTGAGCATTGGTCACCTTGCCGGTTTCTGCCGGCAGCCAGGCCACCTCCATCCCCATGGCGCGTGCTGCCGTGGCCACGGTGTCCCAGTCGGTCTGATCCGGGCTCTCGCCATCCGGGCGATTGCAGACGATGCTTCGAAAGCCAGCAGCACGAATCGCCTCGAGGTCATCGGTTTTGATCTGGGCGGCAACAGACAGGGCATCGGTCAGGGGCTTGAGGATCATGAGCGGCTCCGTGGCAGTGGGCATCGGGGTGATACCTGCTTTAACCAAGATTCATGCCACCGCAGGTTCATTGAGTCGCAACTTGCCTGTTCATGCGGGTTTACTGCCGATTCGAGGGCGCTGTATCAGTTCCAGGACAGGGCGGCGTTCATGCTGTCTCGCCATGATTCTGGCAGTTGTGGCAGATAACATTGGCAGATAATCTGATTTGGCAGTGATGTGGCATATGGCAGAATAACGGCATGCCACTGAATCCCACTAATCAGGCGCTGGTCTCCTATCTGGAGCATGAGCGCTCGCCCGTGGCGATGATTGCGCCCGATCACACGCTTCTGGCGGTCAATACCGCGTACCGGCGACAGTTCGGCGTGGCCGACCGTGATTGCATCGGTCGCAAGTGCTACGAGGTGTCGCACGGTCTCGATGCGCCCTGCGACGAGCTCGGACGGGTCTGTCCGATGCGTGAAGCGGCCTCGTCGAGGGCGCCGGCAACGGCACTCCATGGAATGACTCCAGAGGCGGGCAGGGCGCGGGCCGAGCAGAGTGTGCTCGACATCGAGCTCAGACCGATTCTGGATCAGTCACACGCGATCAGCGCCTATGTCGAACGGCTGGTGCCGCGCGTGGTGCGAGACCGACAGGGCGTTCCGACCGGGCCGGTGGGCCGGAGCCCCGCCTTTCAAGCGGCCATGTCGGCGGTGCAGCGGGTGGCTCCCTCCATGCTTCCCGTGTTGCTGCTCGGAGAGTCTGGCACGGGCAAGGAACTCTTTGCGCGCGCTGTGCACGAGGCCAGTGAACGTCGTCACGGGCCGTTCGTGGTGGTCGATTGTTCCGGGCTGACCGAGTCCCTGTTCGAGAGCGAGCTGTTCGGCTACGAGAAGGGCGCGTTCACCGGGGCGCTTGCACGCAAGACCGGGCTGGTCGAGGCCGCGCAGGGAGGCACCCTCTTTCTGGACGAGATCGGCGACGTGCCTTTATCGATGCAGGTCAAGCTGCTGCGTCTGATCGAGTCCGGCATGTTCCGCAGGGTGGGTGGACTGGAGCAGCTGCAGGCAGATTTCCGGCTGGTGTGCGCAACGCATCAGCCGCTTGCTGTCATGGTGCAGGACGGACGTTTCCGTCAGGACCTTTACTTTCGCATCAGCACCTTTCCGGTTCGTCTGCCGTCCCTGCGCGAGCGTCTGGTGGACCTTCCCGAGA
>JBEELY010000483.1:0-3483 GCA_041167925.1 Pseudomonadota bacterium
TGGCCTCTCTAGAGCCCACCAGCAGGGAGCCTACGGGCGCACCCAGGCCCTTGGACAGACAGACCGAGACCGTATCGAACTGGGCGCAGATCTCGCGTGCGGCGGCTTCGATGTCCCCTGCACCCGCCATGGCTTCGGCCGTGGCTGCATTGAAGAGCCGGGCGCCGTCCAGATGGGTGGCCAGGCCGCGACGCAGGGCCAACGCCCGCACCTCGCGCAGATAGGGCAGGGGCAGCACCCGCCCGCCGGTGGTGTTCTCCATGACGATCAGCCGGGTGCGTGCGAAGTGCGCGTCATCGGGCTTGATGGCGGCCTCAAGCGTGGCCAGTGGAATCGTGGCATCGGGGGCATGCTCAAGCGGTTGAGGCTGGATCGAGCCCAGTACCGCCATGCCGCCGCCCTCCCATTTGTAGGTATGCCAGTTCTGACCCACCAGGGCTTCATCGCCGCGCTCGCAGTGCACGAGCAGGCCCAGCAGATTGGTCTGCGTGCCGGAGGTGGCAAACAAGGCGGCCTCGAAGCCCAGCATCGCCGCGGCTTTGGCCTCGAGTGCATTCACGGTGGGATCGTCGCCATACACATCGTCGCCCACCTCGGCCGAGGCCATGGCGGCGCGCATTGCGGGGGTCGGGCGCGTGACGGTATCGCTGCGAAAGTCGAGGGGCATGGTGGAGGTCGTCAATGCTGGGTTGGGGACTGCCGCAAAGGGTCAGTCCTGCTGGGCCGGCGCGCTCAGGGTGTCTGCCAGCCGCAGGGCGGCCAGCAGGCTGCGGTGGTCTGCAATGCCATGGCCGGCAATGTCGAAGGCTGTGCCGTGATCAACGCTGGTCCGCACGAAGGGCAGGCCTACCGTGACATTCACCCCGGTATCGATGCCCAGATACTTGATCGGAATCAGGCCCTGGTCGTGGTACATGGCTACCACGAGGTCGAATTCCCGAAAGCCGCGGGCCCGCATGAAGACGGTATCGCCGGGCCAGGGACCGCTGGCATCGATGCCCTCGGCGCGCGCGGCGGCCACTGCAGGCGCAATGATCTCGAGGTCTTCGCGGCCCATCAGGCCGCCTTCGCCGGCATGGGGGTTGAGGCCCGCCACCGCAATACGCGGTGCCGCAATGTCCATACGCTTGAGGCCCTCATGGCCGATGCGAATCGTGTCGAGCACCGCGGGCAGGGTGATGCGCTCGATGGCTTCACGCAGGGCCACATGGATGGTGACCAGCAGGGTACGCAGTTCGTCGTTGACCAGCATCATGCGCACATCGGGTACGCCTGCCACGTCTGCCAGGATTTCGGTATGACCCGGATGCCGGATGCCCGCAGCATGCAGCGCCTCCTTGTGCAGCGGCGCGGTCACGACTGCGCGCACGCGTCCTGCCAGCGCATCGCGGCTTGCCCTGACCACGGCGTCGTAGGCGGCCAGGCCAGCACGGGCATCAATGCAGCCCTGAGGCAGATCGGCAGGCAGGGCACTGCAGGCCTCGATGCGTGCGGGCAGGGGCAGGCCCAGGCGCGCGGCCTCGCGGGACAGCACGGCCGGATCGCCATAAACGATCAAGGGTGTGGAGGCGCTTGCAGGGTCAGCACAGGCCTTGATCACGATCTCGGGGCCGATGCCACAGGCATCGCCCATGGTGATCGCAAGCGGCGCAGGGTTCGACGGCGTGTTCATGTGCCGATTGTAGGCGCTGGGGTGCTTGGTTTATGACGAAGATCCGGACTCACCCGCCTGCGCTCAGTGAGCGCTTCTCAGGTCGAGCGCATCAGGCCGATCGCAGGAAAAGCGCGGCCGCGACGCACACCAGGAACACCAGCATCAGCTTGCGAAAGAGCGCCTCGCTCACATGCTGGCGCATGCGGGTGCCGGCCAGCATGCCCAGCGACATGGGCGCCAGGGCCAGGGTGGATGCTGCGATCTCAGCCCATCCGAGCACGCCGCTCAGGGCCATCACGGTGTAAAGCGGTAGCGCGCCCGCCAGGTAAATCAGGCTGATCGAGCCCACAAAGACCTCGCGCGGCAGCCGCAGGGCAACGAGATAGCTGATCAGGAAGGGGCCCATCAGCGAGGAGATGCCGCCCAGGATGCCGGTGAGGACGCCAACAAAGGCACCCCAGCGACGCTCGACCCGCGGCGCCACATGCAGCGCGGGCTGCCAGGCGATCATGGCGGTCGCGATCAGTACAGCCCCGCCCACCAGCATGTTGAGGGTGCGGACCGGCAGATCGAGGGTCAGCCGTGCGGTGATGGCGGTCAGGATGACCATAGGCACGAGCAGCGAAGCAAAGCGGCGCATGGCCGTTCGGGTGTGTCCTCCAGTGGCGGACTGCCAGAGGTTGGACAACACGATGGGCATGACCATCAGGGCGATCGCCTTGGGGCTCGGAATGACCAGGGCCAGCAGGGGCACGGTGATCAGGGGCAGACCCACGCCCAGCAGGCCCTTGACCACGCCGCCGGTGACGAAAGCCCCGGCCACGGCCAGCAGCAGCAGGGTGGTTGGCGCCTGACCGAGCATGCCGGTCAGTAGCTCCTGGAGAAAGTTCATGCCTCGGGGCTGGTTTTCACCCGCGCCCGGCCCGCGCCAGCACGGCATGCAGCATCACTGTGGCACCGGCATGCAGATGGGCCGGGTCGGCATTCTCGATTTCGTTGTGGCTGATGCCGCGCTCGCAAGGCACGAAGATCATGGCGGTCGGGCAGCGTCTGGCCACATAGACCGCATCATGTCCCGCACCGCTGGCCAGTGCCATGAAGGTATGGCCTTGGGCGATGGCCTGATCCTGAATGAAGGCACGCAGCTGCTCATCGAAGGCGCAGGGCGGGAAATGCGCGGTCTGCGTGAGGCTGATCCGCACGCCGTGGCGCTTGGCAATCGCCTGCGCGCGGGCCTGGGCTGCCGCGGTCATTTCATCCAGGGTGCTTGCGCGGGCATTGCGCAGGTCGATACTCATCTCGACCCGGCCCGGAATCACATTGCGCGAATTGGGCGACACCACCATCCGGCCCACCGTGCCGCGGGCATAGTCGGGATGGGAATTCGCAATCTCGCGCACCGCAACCGTCAGTTCGGCGGCAGCCAGCAGGGCATCGTGGCGCAGCTCGATCGGCGTGGGCCCTGCATGCGCATCCTGACCCTCGATGACCACGTCAAACCAGCGCTGGCCGAGTGCACCCTCGACCACGCCAATGACCTTGCCGGCATTTTCCAGGACCGGGCCCTGTTCGATATGGGCCTCGAAGTAGGCATCGAACTCAGGCGCTGTGTCCTGGCCTGCTGCACCGATGGTCTGCAGGGCCTGCTGCACCGTGATGCCCTGAGCATCTTTTTGGCCCAGACAGTAGTCCAGCCCGAAGGCGCCGGCATAGACCCCGGAGCCCATCATGACCGGTTGAAACCGCGTGCCCTCTTCATTGGTCCAGATCGCGACAGCGACCGGATGCTTGGTGACGATGCCCGCGTCATTGAGGGTACGGATGACCTC
>JBEELY010000025.1:0-4830 GCA_041167925.1 Pseudomonadota bacterium
GGTCGATTCCAACTATCTCACCGGCAAGCGGGTCTTCATCTTTGGTGATGCCACCCATGCTGTGGCTGCAGCACGCGTTGCTGCCACCGAGATGGGTTTTCAGGTAGTGGGCCTGGGCACCTTCAATCGCGAGTTCGCCCGCGAGGTGCGCGAGGCCGCCAAGCTCTACGGCGTCGAACCCCTGATCACCGACGACTATCTCGAGGTCGAGGCGCAGGTGGCCGCATTGCAGCCCGAACTGGTGCTGGGCACCCAGATGGAGCGGCATATCGCCAAGCGTCTGGGCGTGCCCTGTGCAGTCATTTCGGCGCCGGTGCATGTGCAGGACTTCCCCGCGCGGCACTCGCCGCAAATGGGCTTCGAGGGTGCCAATGTGCTCTTCGATACCTGGGTGCAGCCGCTCATGATGGGCCTCGAAGAGCATCTGCTCACGATGTTCCGCCACGACTTCGAGTTCCATGAGGACGCCCCCGCCTCGCATCTGGGCCGCACCGCGCCCATGGTGCCCAGGGAGCCCGAGCCGCAGCAGGTGCAGCAAGAGGTCCATGCCCCCGCCGCCCCCGGACACGCTCCCATTCGGCCCGCCACCGAGGCCGGCATCGTGGTGACCACCTGGGCTGCCGAGGCCGAGGCCGAACTGAAAAAGATTCCTTTCTTCGTGAGAGGCAAGGCCCGGCGCAATACCGAGCGCTTTGCCAGCGAGCGCGGCCTGGCCCTGATCACGGTGGAGACCCTCTACGATGCGAAGTCACACTTCGGGCGCTGAGCGCATCCAGGTGAACGTCGTCATCGTGACGATGGACACCCACCTGGCCACCGCCACCGAGAAGGCGAGGGCGCAGCTCGTACGCGAGCTGCCCGGCCTGAACCTCACGATGCATGCGGCCTCGGAGTGGACTGACGATGAGCGCCTCTTGCAGCGTTGCCTGCATGACATCGCGCAGGGCGATATCGTCATCGTCACCATGCTTTTCCTGGAAGACCACTTCCAGCCGGTGCTGTCTGCGCTGATGGCGCGACGCGAGCAGTGCGATGCCATGGTCTGCGCCATGTCGGCCAGCGAGGTGGTCAAGATCACGCGTCTTGGCAAGTTCGACATGGGCAAGCCCGCCTCGGGCCTGATGGCCATGCTCAAAAAGCTGCGTGGCACCGACAAGGACGGCAAGAGCAAGCAGGCCACCGGTGGCGAGGCCCAGATGCGCATGCTGCGCCGCCTGCCCCAGCTACTTCGATTTATTCCGGGCACGGCGCAGGATGTGCGCGCCTATTTTCTGACCCTGCAGTACTGGCTCGGTGGCTCCGAAGAAAACGTGGCCAACATGGTCCGCTTTCTGATCGACCGCTATGCCGATGGTCCGCGCAAGGGGCTGCGTCGCAGCACCCGGGTGGGCGATCCGGTCGAGTACCCCGAGCTCGGCATCTACCATCCCCGCATGCCGGGCCGGCTGAGTGCCCGGCTTGAAGACCTGCCCGCCCTGCCCGAGGGGCAAGCCGCCAAGGGCACGGTGGGCGTGCTGTTGCTGCGTTCTTATCTGCTGGCCGGCAATGCCGGCCACTATGACGGTGTCATCGCTGCACTCGAGGCACGCGGCCTGCGCGTCATTCCCGCATTTGCAGCCGGGCTCGATGCCCGGCCTGCAATCAACCGCTTCTTCACCCGGGATGGCGCGCCCACCATCGACGCGCTGGTCTCACTCTCGGGTTTTTCTCTTGTCGGCGGGCCGGCCTACAACGATGCCCGGGCTGCTGAAGATGTGCTTGCTTCGCTCGATGTGCCCTATGTGGCCGCGCATCCGGTGGAGTTCCAGACCTTGGACCAGTGGGGCGGCTCCGAGCGTGGACTCTCCCCGGTGGAGAGCACCATCATGGTGGCCATTCCCGAGCTGGATGGCGCCACCAACCCCACGGTGTTTGGCGGACGTCCAGGCGCGGCCGGCGTGACCTGCACCGGATGTGCCCATGCCTGCACCTTCGGCGCCAGCCAGCGCGCCCAGGACATGGCTTCCTGCCCCGAGCGCGCCCTGTCGCTGGCCTCACGGGTCGAGCGTCTCGTGGCGCTCAAACGCAGCGAGCGCGCCCAGCGCCGCGTGGCCATCGTGGTGTTCAACTTTCCGCCCAATGCCGGCAACATCGGCACGGCGGCCTTCCTGGGCGTGTTTGAGTCGCTCTTCAATACCCTGCATGCCATGGCGGCCCAGGGCTATGGCGTGACCCTGCCCGAGACGATCGACGAGCTGCGCGATGCACTGCTGGTCGGCAATGCCGCGCAGTGGGGTTCGGACGCCAATGTGCATCACTTCATCCCGGTGGATGACCATGTGCGCCGTGAGCGTTGGCTGTCAGAGATCGAAGCCCAGTGGGGCCCTGCCCCCGGCAAACAGCTCACCAACGGGCGTTCGCTCTTTGTGCTCGGCAAGCAGTTCGGCAATGTCCTGGTCGCCGTACAGCCCTCGTTCGGCTACGAAGGCGATCCCATGCGCCTGCTGTTCGAGAAGGGCCTGGCACCCACCCATGCCTTCTCGGCCTTTTACCGCTATCTGCGCGAAGACTTTGCCGCGCATGCCGTTCTGCATTTCGGCACCCATGGCGCGCTCGAGTTCATGCCAGGCAAGCAGACTGGCCTGACCGGCCACTGCTGGCCCGACCGCATGATTGGCGATCTGCCCAACATCTACCTGTACGCCTCGAACAATCCCTCCGAAGGGGCGATTGCCAAGCGGCGCTCCAATGCCACGCTGGTGAGCTATCTCACGCCGCCGGTGGGTCAGTCAGGGCTGTACAGCGGCCTGCTCGAGCTCAAGGGTTCCATCGATCAGTGGCGCACCGCGCGTCCCGAGAGCGAGGCGCGGCAGCAGGACCTGCTCGAGCTCATCCATGCCCAGGCCGTCAGTGTTGACCTTCTGCCCGCCGAAGCGCCCGTCTGGACGCTGCATGATGCGGGTGGCCTGTCGGCCGAGCAGCAGGTGCTGGCTTTGCATCACCGCGTGATTGAGGTCGAGCAAAGCCTGGTGCCGATCGGCATGCATGTGGCCGGCCAGGCGAGCGATGCGGCCCAGCGACTCGAGATGCTGCGCTCCATGGCGCTAGCCGTGACTGACACGCCCCTGCCCGAAGCCGCGCTCAGCCATCTGGCCCAGGGCGGCAACGCACGCGAAGCCCTGACGCTGATCGCATCAGCCCCCTCGAACGTCGCGCAGCACGCCCGCGCACCACAGACCTCTGCGGGTCCCGAACTGTCCGGCGAATCGATGGCTGAGCTCCTCGAGACCCTGGAGCGCGCAAACGGCTTTCTGGCCCAGGATGCCGAGGTGCCCGCGCTGCTGCATGCCCTCGATGGCGGCTTCATCCGGCCCACGCCTGGCGGCGACATTCTGCGCACGCCCGAGGTGCTGCCCACTGGCCGCAACCTGCATGGCTTTGATCCCTTCCGCATTCCGAGCACCTTCGCCATGCGCGATGGTGCCCGTCAGACCCAGCGTCTGATCGAGCGCTATCAGCAAGACGGTCATCCCCTGCCCGAGACCGTGGCCATGGTGCTCTGGGGCAGCGACAACCTCAAGACCGAGGGCGGCCCGATCGGTCAGGCCCTGGCCCTGATGGGTGCGGCGCCGCGCTTTGACAGCTATGGCCGCATCGCAGGTGCGCAGCTGGTGCCGCTCGAGCAGCTGGGCCGTCCCCGCATTGATGTGGTGCTCACCATCTCGGGCATCTTTCGCGATCTCATGCCCTTGCAGATCCGCATGCTGGCTGAGGCCGCGTGGCTTGCCGCCAGTGCTGACGAGCCCAGTGAGCACAACTTTGTTCGTAAGCATGCGCTGGCCTATCAGCAGGAGCATGGCTGCACGATGGAAGTGGCCGCCCTGCGTGTCTATGGCAACGCCGAAGGCGCTTATGGCTCCAACGTCAACAACCTGGTGGAGAGCAGCCGCTGGGATGGCGAGGACGAACTCGCCGAGACCTATTCGCGGCGCAAGGGCTTTGCCTATGGCCGCACCGGCCGCGCCGTGCAGCAGGGTGCACTCCTGCAGAGCGTGCTGGCCGATGTGCAGCTCACCTATCAGAACCTCGACTCAGTCGAGCTCGGCGTGACCACGGTCGACAACTACTTCGACACGCTGGGCGGAATTACCGGCGCGGTCAAGCGCGCGCGCGGTGGCCAGGCGCCTACGGTGTACATCGGCGACCAGACCCGCGGCGAAGGCACCGTGCGCACACTGGATGAACAGGTCGCGCTCGAAGCGCGCACCCGCATGCTCAATCCGCGCTGGACCGAGGGCATGCTCAAGCATGGCTACGAAGGCGTGCGCCAGATCGAGACGCATGTCACCAACACCATGGGTTGGTCGGCCACCACCGGCCAGGTGCAGCCCTGGGTTTATCGGCAGATTACCGAGACCTTCATGCTCGATCCGGCCATGCGCGAACGCCTGGCCCAGCTGAATCCCACCGCTTCTGCCCGTGTGGCCAATCGCCTGCTTGAGGCCTGCGATCGGCAGTACTGGACCCCCGAACCCGAAATGCTCGAGGCGCTGCGACGCGCGAGCGAAGAACTAGAAGACCGCCTTGAAGGCGTTGTCGAAGGAGTCTCCGCATGACCGTTGCCACCGTTCCGATCACTGACATTCGCCGCCCTGGCCGCTCCGACGGCGAGGGCAGCGTACAGGTGCAGCTCGACCCGAACATGAAGATCGGGAATGCCAAGGTCTTTGCCGTGTACGGCAAGGGCGGCATCGGCAAGAGCACCACCTCGTCCAACCTGAGCGTGGCGTTTTCCAAGCTCGGCAAGCGGGTGCTGCAGATCGGCTGCGACCCCAAGCATGACTCCACCTT
>JBEELY010000066.1:0-5444 GCA_041167925.1 Pseudomonadota bacterium
AGGCCGTGCATTCCCTGCGCGATCTGCCCTGCGTGGTCGACATCCGCAACATCGGAATGATGGCCGCGGTCGAGTTGTCCACTGCTGGCCAGAACCCCGGTGCGCGCGGACACGAGGCTCAAAAGGCGCTGTACGACGCCAATCTCAACCTCAAGTCAACGGGAGATTCGCTGATCCTCGCGCCGCCCTTCATTGCCGAGAAGGCGCATATCGACCGCATCACCGACACCTTGCGCAAGGTGCTCGCGAAGTTCTGACAGATCGGGGCGAGCGCCTAGCCCGCCCCTTTGCTGCACCGGGCGAATCGGGCGAATCGGGCAGGTCTTGGGGCCCGCCCGCGATCAGTGCCGAGTGATCAGCGGGCGGTCAGCCCGCCATCGACCACCAGTTCGGATCCGGTCATGAAGGACGCATCGTCCGAGGCCAGATACACAATGCCTCGGGCGATCTCCTCGGCCTGACCCATGCGACCCAGCGGATGGGCGCCGGCAAGGGTCTGTCCGATGGCGGTCTCGGGCACACCTCTGCCGCGCATGGCATCGGCCACGCCGCGCGCCATGTCGGTATCGATGATGCCCGGATGAATCGAATTCACCCGGATGTTGTAGCCCAGTGAGGCCGCCTCAAGCGCAGTGGCCTTGGTAAACAGGCGCACCCCGCCCTTGCTGAGGCAATAGAGCGTGGCATTGGGCGAGCCATTCAGACCGGCCACCGAGGACAGATTCACGATGGCGGCTGCGCTGCTGCCCGCGGGTCTTTGCTTCATGGCCCGAAAGGCATGCTGGGTGCCCAGCACCACGCTCTTCAGGTTGATGTCGAACATCTCCTGAATGTCGGCCACGCTCGCCTCTTCGGTGCGGCCATGCCTGAAGATGCCGGCGTTATTGACCAGGATGTCGAGTTGCCCAAACGCCGCAAGGGTGTCGGTCATCACCTTGGACCACTGGGCATCGTCGGTGACATCGTGGCTCATGAAGCAGGCCTTGCCGCCTTCAGCAATGATCTGGGCCACCAGCGCCTGACCTTGTTCCGCACGCAGATCCGTGGCCACCACGGTGGCCCCCGCGCGTGCCAGCAGTCGGCAGGTGGCCGATCCGATACCGCCTGACGCGCCCGTGACCAGTGCCACCTTGTTGTCGACCCGATTCATGTCGTCTCCCTCTTTTGTGCTGTGTGTTGGATGGTGATGTGAATTTGGGGGCCTGCCTGTGCTTCGAGTGAGCGTGCGCTACTGATCACGCGCAGGTGCTCCCAGAGCGTCCTCGATCAGGCCAGCGCGCCCGCCGTCATCGGATAGAGTGGCTCGCCTGCATCTGAAACCCGATGACAGGCCACATGATGGCCGGGGCGCACTTCTCGCAGCTGTGGCGCCTCGGCATGGCAGCGCGCTTCGGCAAAGGGGCAGCGGCCTGCAAAACGGCAACCGGCTGGCACATTGATCGGACTCGGCGGATCACCCTGCAAGCGCATGCGCTGTCCGCGGGCCCGGGCTCGCGGATCAAAGGAGGGTGCCGCCGACCACAGGGCCAGGGTGTAGGGATGCAGGGGCTGCGAGAAGAGCGACTCGCGCGAGGCCTGTTCCACAATCAGCCCGAGGTACATCACGGCCACGTCGTCGCACATGTGGCGGATCACGCCCAGGTCGTGCGAGATGAAGAGGTAGGTCAGCCCCAGCTCTCTTTGCAGCCTTTGCATCAGGTTCAGGATTTGCGCCTGGATCGCCACATCCAGGGCCGAGACCGGTTCATCGCAGACCACCAGATCCGGATTGGCTGCAAGTGCACGGGCCAGCACGATGCGCTGGCGTTGTCCGCCCGAGAACTGATGCGGAAAGAGCATCTGCTGCTCGGGACGCAGGCCTGTTTGCGCAAAGATGCGAGCGACGCGCTCGTCAAAGCCGGAAGGGTCGCCGGCCTGCATGAGCATCAGCGCCTCGCGGACCGCATCGCCTGCGCGCTTGCGGGGATTGAGCGAAGCATAGGGATCCTGAAAGACCATCTGAAAACGTCGACGGGACTGGCGAAGCGCCTCGCCTCGCGCATTGCCGATGTCCTGATCATCGAGCAGGATGCTGCCTGCGGTATGCCGCACCAGACGCATCACGGCGAGTGCCGTGGTGCTCTTGCCCGATCCGCTCTCGCCCACGATGCCGAAGGTGCGACCCCGGGCGATCGAAAAGCTCACGCCATCGACCGCCTTGACCCAGGCCTTGGGCTTTCCGATCAGGCCGCCACCGATCGGAAAGTGCACTTTGAGGTCCTGCACCGTGAGCAACGCTTGCTCGCCCGACGCATCACCTTGAACCTGTTGAGGAGACTGAACAGCAACGGTCATGCGGCCCCCTGCGCATGCAGCCAGCACAACACGCGTCGTTGCCCGCCATCGAAGCGGGTCTCGGCCGGCAGCTCGGCACGGCACTTGGGCATGACATGCTTGCAACGATCGGCAAAGGCGCATCCGCCGCGTCGCTCGAGCAGCGATGGTACGGTCCCCGGAATCTCTTCGAGAGGCTCACCATGCGCTGCCGTGCGCCGCCCGGGGGCGCAGGCGATCAGGCCCTGCGTGTAGGGATGCAGGGGATGCTCGATGATTTCGGCCACGCTGCCTTCCTCGACAATCCGTCCGGCATACATGACGGCCACCCGGTCGGTCATTTCGGCAATGGCGCCCATGTCATGGGTGATCAGCACGACCGCTGTGCCTGTGCGATGGCGCAGGTCGGAAATCAGATCAAAGATCTGGGCCTGCACGGTGACATCCAGCGCAGTTGTGGGTTCATCGGCGATCAGCACGCCCGGGCTGCAGGCCAGGGCCATTGCAATCATCACGCGCTGACGCATGCCGCCCGAAAACTGATGCGGGTATTCATCGACCCGCGTGCGGGCGGCAGGAATGCCCACCTGCTCAAGCATCTCAATGGCACGCTCGTGTGCCGCACGTCGGTCCAGGCGCTGGTGCAGGCGCACGGCTTCGGCAATCTGCTCGCCCACCGTAAAGACCGGGTTGAGCGAGGTCATGGGCTCCTGGAAGATCATGGAGACCCGGTTGCCCCGGATCTCGCGCATGGAGGCATCGGGCAGGGCGAGCAGGTCGGTGCCTTCGAAGCGCACCTGCCCCGAGGTGATGCGCCCGGGCGGATTGGGAATCAGGCGCATGATGGCCAGCGCAGTCATGCTCTTGCCGCAGCCCGATTCGCCCACCAGCCCCAGGGTCTGGCCCCGATTTAGTGCAAATGACACCGATTCGAGCACGCGGGCAATGCCCTTGCGAGTCTCGAATTCGACCGACAGGTCCTGAACTTCAAGCAGGGGTGTGGGATTGAGGGAGGGCGCGTTCATCGGAGGCAGGGACGCGTTCATCGCTGATGCATCTTGGGATTGAGCGCGTCATTCAGGCCATCGCCCACCAGGCTGACCGCCAGCACGGTCACGAAAATGGCCAGCCCCGGGAAGGTCACCGCCCACCAGGCGTCAAGTACATACTTGCGATTGGCTCCGATCATCAGGCCCCAGCTCATGACATTGGGGTCAGACAGCCCTAGGAAGCTCAGCCCGGCTTCAAACAGGATGGCCACGCCGATAATCAGGGTGGCCGACACGATCAGTGGAGGCGCAGCATTGGGCAGGATCTCGCGCAGCATCAGGCGCAGCGCACCCGCGCCAAGGGCTCGGGCCGCATTGACATATTCGAGCTTGCGCAGGCGCATGAACTCAGCCCGGGCAAGCCTTGCCGTGCTTGTCCAGGTCACCATGCCGATCGCGATGATGGCCGTGGTGAGCGATGGATCGAACAGGGTCATGAGCACCATCGCAAAAAGCAGCGAGGGCATGACCTGGAAGATTTCGGTGAGTCGCGACAGCGCTTCATCCACCCAGCCGCCGAAGTAGCCCGCAAGCGCGCCCACGGTCAGTCCGATGGTGACCGTGATGGCTGCGGCCGCAAGCCCCACCAGCAGGGTGGCCCGGCCGCCCACCACCATGCCAGCCAGGATATCCCGGCCGAGATAGTCGGAACCCAGAAGCAGGGCGGAGTTCACGAAGGGCTCGGTAAAGGGCGCACCCGAAATATCGAAGGGAGGTACCGGATAAATCGTGGGTCCCAAGACCATGGTCAGGATGACCGTGCTGAGCAGGATCAAGCCCAGCATGGCGGCCTTGTTCTTGCGAAAGACACGCCAGGCTTCGCGAGACGGCGACAGCACTTCGACCACCGGGCTAGCGACGGCCGTAGCCGCCGATCCGGGAGCATCGCGGGAGACGGTAGCCTCGCGCGCAGAAGAAGGAGAGGAACTCATGGAGAGGCACTCATCGGCTGCGCAGGCGGGGGTCGATCCAGCGATAGGTCAGATCGGTGAGCTGATTGGCGAGAATCACCAGCACCGATGAAAAGAACAGCACGCCAAGCAGGGTGGGATAGTCGCGACCCAGGATGGAATCGAAGGCGAGAGTGCCTAGCCCCGGCCACGAGAACACGGTTTCGACCAGCACCGCACCAGAAACCAGGTTGCCGAATTGAAGCCCCGCGATGGTCACCACCGGCATGAGCGCGTTGCGTAGCGCGTGTTTCCAGATGACCAGACGCTCGGCAAGCCCCTTGGCGCGCGCGGTGCGGATGTAGTCGGAGCTCAGCACCTCGAGCATGCTGGCCCGTGACAGCCGGCTGTACTGGGCCATGTACACAATGGCCAAGGTGAAGGCAGGCAGCACCAGGTGATGCAGGATGTCCAGGCTGGTGACCCACCAGCCGCCATCGATCCGGACATCGCGCATGCCAGCGATCGGCATGATGGGAATGATCTTGCCAAACAGAATCACAAGCAGGATGCCGGTCCAGAAGGTGGGCATGGAGTAACCGACCAGCGAGAGCACTGTGACCGCTCCACTGCCCACGCTGTGTGGCCGGCGCGAGGCCCAGACACCCACGATGGTGCCCACCGCGATCGCGGTGAGCAGGGCACTTAACACCAGAAGGATCGTGGCGGGCAGACGCTGCAGGATGAGGTCAGTGACCGGCTGGTTGTAGAGGTAAGACTGACCCAGATCGCCCTGTGCAGCCCGCGTGATGTAGGTGAGGTACTGCTCGCCCAGGGGGCGGTCCAGGCCATAGGTTTTGCGGATCTGCTCGAGGGTGGCGGCATCAGCGCCGCCCATTTCGCCCGCAATCACCATGGCCGGATCTCCGGGGGCGGCATGGATCAGCATGAAGTTGATCGACAGCACGGCCAGGATCAGCCCCACCGCGTAGGCAAGACGTTTGGCGAGCAACTGGATCATCGACATGGTGGCAGCAGTGTACGGGTCAAGGCAGGCAGTGCACTGCCCTGGAAATGGCTTGCTTTTTCATTTTCCGTAGCGGAAACGTTCCACGATGGCCTCGATCGTCTTGCGTTCGAACGCGCCTTTGAGCCCGATCATGAGAAGACGCTCCTGCGTGGGTACGGGGGC
>JBEELY010000007.1:0-12274 GCA_041167925.1 Pseudomonadota bacterium
TCACTTCCAGTGCGCCGATGGCTCCGCCTGCACCCGCTTTGTTCTCGACCACGACGCTTTGGCCGAGATTCTCGCGAAGCTTGTCCGCCACCACGCGGGCGACGATGTCGGTGGTGCCGCCTGGCGCAAAGGGCACCACCAGCCGAACGGAGCGGCTGGGATACGCCTGCGCTTGTGCAGCCAGAGGCAATGCGCTCAGGGCGCTGCCGGCCCCGGAGGCCAGCAGCAGGGCGCGTCGATGGGAGGAGGTCGCGGTCATGGAGGGTTCTCCGGATGGGGATTCGGCGCGATGCCTGAAGGTTGGGCCGGTACAATCCGACCATTGTTCAAGCATAACGCGATGTCAGGAAACCGCCTCCGATGTCAGGAAACACCTTCGGTCACCTGTTTGCCGTGAGCTCCTTTGGAGAGTCGCACGGCCCTGCCATTGGCTGTGTGATCGATGGCTGCCCGCCCGGCATGGCGCTGAGCGAAGCCGATCTACAGCCCGATCTTGATCGGCGTCGGCCCGGCACCTCGCGTCATGTCACGCAAAGGCAGGAGCCAGACAGGGTCGAGATTCTGTCGGGCGTCTATCAGGGCAAAACCACCGGCACGCCCATTGCCTTGCTGATCCGCAATGAGGATCAGCGCAGCAAGGACTACAGTGCCATCGAGCGCACCTTTCGGCCGGGCCATGCCGATTACACCTACTGGCACAAATACGGCATTCGCGACCCGCGAGGGGGGGGGCGCTCGTCAGCCCGCCTGACCGCGCCCATGGTGGCAGCGGGTGCGGTTGCTCGCAAATGGCTTGCCGAACAGCACGGCGTGCGTGTGCGCGGCCGCATGAGCCAGCTGGCGGACATTGTGGTGCCGCTCACCGACTGGGATCAGGTGCACCGCAACGCCTTCTTTGCCGCCGATGACGCCATCGTGCCGCAACTCGAAGAAGCCATGGATGCGCTGCGCAAGTCTGGAGACTCCTGCGGTGCGCGGATCGACGTGCTGGCTGAGGGCGTGCCTGCCGGCTGGGGTGAGCCGCTTTTTGACAAGCTCGATGCCGACATTGCCTACGCCATGATGGGCATCAATGCGGTCAAGGGGGTCGAGATCGGCGCGGGCTTTGCCAGCGTGACTCAGAGGGGTAGTGAACATGGCGACGCCCTCAGTCCGCAAGGTTTCCTGGGCAATCAGGCCGGGGGCGTTCTCGGGGGCATCTCCACGGGTCAGCCGATCACGGTCTCGATTGCCATCAAGCCCACCTCCAGCATTCGCACGCTCAGGCCCTCCATCGATATCGATGGCCAGGCGGTGGATGTACAGACCCTGGGGCGCCATGATCCCTGCGTCGGCATTCGCGCCACGCCAATTGCCGAGGCCATGTTGCTGCTCGTGCTGATGGACCATGCCCTGCGGCATCGGGCGCAATGCGCTGATGTGCGGGTGCCTTTCGGTCCGATTCCGGGTAGTCCCTGACGCCCGCCATGGGCGTACGCGCCCTGTTCTTTGCCTACTTTAGCTTTGCCGGGCTGTTTGCCCCCTGGCTGGGGGTCTGGCTGGATGCACGCGGCATGAGCATCGTGCAGATTGGCCTGCTGCTGGCTGTGCCTCAGCTCATGCGCCTGGTGGGGCCGCCGCTCTGGGGCGGATGGGCCGACCGAACGCAGCGCGGGATTTTGCTGTTGCGATGCAGCGCTGCTGGCGCCTTGATCCTGGTGGCCTTGCTCGCCGTGACCGGCCAAGCGTGGGAGATCGCGCTTGCGCTGGCTCTCTTGTGCTTCATGACCGCCGGGCAGATGCCGATTGGTGAATCGATGGCGATCCGACAGGTCCAGGGAGATCCGGGGGGCTATGGCCGGATCCGGATCTGGGGTTCAACGGGTTACATCGTCACGGTGCTTGGTGGCGGAGCGGTGCTTGATGCGTTGGGGCTGGATGCCTGGCCCTGGGTGATGGCCGTGTCCTTGCTGGGCTTGTTCGGCGTGACGCTGCTGATGCGTGAGGAACCCAAGCCTGGCGCGGACACGCGGCTGGTCGTGACCGATCAAGCTGCTGACAAGGGGGCTGGAAGGGCGCCCCCCAAAATCGCTGCGACTTCTGGCGAAGGAACGGGCGCCACGGCGGGAACATCGATCCTGTCTCGCTTGCGTGAGCGCGCGGTACTGGCCTTTCTGGTTTCTGTGTTCTGCATGATTTTTGCGCATGGCGCGCTCTACGGGTTCTGGTCGCTTTATCTTGAGCGACATGGCTACAGCAGATTCGAGATCGGCATGATCTGGGCGCTCGGTGTGGTGGCCGAGATTCTGCTGTTTGCGCTGCAGCGGCGTTTGTTTGATCGCTTCGGTGCGGTGTCCCTTCTGGTGTTCAGCTTCTGGGTCGCTGCACTGCGGTTCGCCCTGATGGCCCTGACAGAGGCCCAGGTCTGGGTGGTGGTCCTCACCTCGCTCATGCATGCGGTGACTTTCGGTGTGCATCACAGCGCTTCCATGGCACTCTTGCATCGTTTGTTTCCGGCTTCGCAACAGGGCCGGGCGCAGGCCGCCTTCATTGTGGTGGGCTACGGGCTGGGTGCCGGGCTGGGCGGGGTGGTGGCCGGCCTGCTCTGGGAGTCCCTGATGCCATCGGCAACCTGGTGGGGCGCAAGTCTTGCGGCCCTTCTTGGGCTGCTGGCCCTTCAACCATTGTCCTCCCTGCGCAGATCATGAGACCAGCGCCTCTTCGCCCGCTTCGTCGTCCCGCGCTGCTGGGGCTGATCGGTCTGGTCGGCGCCGCAGGCTGCGCGCCCATTCCCGGGCCGAGACTGATTCCATTGCAATCAAGTAGCCTGCCCGAACGCCCCCCTCTGGCACTGCGGCGCAGCGAGCGTGAGGTGGTGCTTGCAGCAGCCCACACCGGCCTGCTCCAGACTGCCCGTGAGCAGGGCCGACTGCTGAGTGCGGGGCCCCTGGGTGTGCGCCTCCTGCGGCTGGCTGAACCCCTTCAGAGGGCTGCCCAGTCGGTCCGGCAGGGGCGTGCGCCCCTCTCCTGGCCTATTGATGTGATCCGCACGGAAATCAAGGGCGTGGCCGACATCCTGCCGATGGTGCCCTCCGGCTTGGTGGTGGTGCTGCCCTTGCTGCCCGGGCAGGCCCAGGAGGCCGCCCCGTTCCTGAAAGGCGATCAGGCCGGTCAGGCCGATCACTCTGACCTGACCAGCCTGGACGATGACCTGCTGAGCGCCTTGCTGGCCCACGGCCTTGCGCATGGCCTGCGCGACCATGCCCTGGAGACCGAGTGGATTGCTGCAGGTATGCCGCGATTCACCCCAATTCAGGAGCGCGAGGCCGACCGGGATACCTGCGAGATTCTCGCCCGTGCCGGCATGGACCCGATGCTCGCCTGGCGCCTGAGGGCCAGGATGGCGCAGGGCCTGCCGCAGCCTGCCAGTGCACACAACTGGGCGCAACGGCATCCCGATCCTCCACAGGCGCGCCAATCCATCGAGGCCTTTGCCGCCCGTGTGAGGCCTCTTCAGTCCAACCCGCCTGTGGTGCGTTAAAATCGCAGGTTTCATCCTGGATCTTTCATGCAAGCCCGCACTCTTTACGACAAGCTCTGGGACGCTCACGTCGTTCATCAGGAAGAAGACGGCACCTGCCTGATTTACATCGACCGGCATCTCGTGCACGAGGTCACCAGCCCCCAGGCCTTCGATGGCCTCAAGATGGCGGGCCGCAAGCCTTGGCGCATCTCGGCCAATCTGGCCGTGGTCGACCACAACGTGCCCACCACGGCACGCGCCGCCGGCATTGAAGATCCCATTGCCCGACTGCAGGTCGAGACCCTCGATGCCAATGCGCGCGAGCATGGTCTGACCTATTTCGACATCAATGACCGTCGTCAGGGCATCGTGCATGTGATCGGGCCTGAGCAGGGCGCAACGCTCCCCGGCATGACCGTGGTTTGCGGCGATTCGCACACCTCCACCCATGGCGCTTTTGCCTGTCTGGCCTGGGGCATCGGCACCTCCGAGGTCGAGCTTGCGCTTGCGGCGCAATGCCTGACCGCCAAAAAGGCCCGCAATATGCGGGTGCTGGTCGAGGGTACGCTGCCGCGCGGCGTGACGGCCAAGGATGTTGTACTCGCCGTGATCGGCCGCATCGGCACCGCCGGCGGAACCGGTTTTGCCATCGAATTCGCAGGTTCGGCCATCCGGTCCATGAGCATGGAAGGCCGCATGACGATCTGCAATATGGCGATCGAGGCCGGTGCGCGCTCGGGCATGGTGGCGGTCGACGACATCACTCTGAACTACCTCAAGGGCAGGCCCATGTCGCCCACGGGCGCTGACTGGGACAAGGCGGTGGCCGGCTGGCGCAACCTGCGCAGCGATGAGGGTGCGCATTTCGATGCCGAAATCCGGATTGATGCCGCCCAGCTCGCGCCCCACGTCACCTGGGGCACCTCTCCCGAGATGGTGGCCTCCATCGAGGACCGGGTGCCCGATCCCGACAAGGAAAAAGACAGCGTCCGTCGAGAAGGCATGGAACGGGCCCTGGCCTACATGGGGCTGACGCCAAATACGCCCCTTTCGCAGGTGCGCATCGACAAGGTCTTTATCGGGTCGTGCACCAACTCGCGCATCGAGGACCTTCGATCGGCCGCGGCCGTGGTGCGGGGTCGGCGCAAGGCTGACAACGTCCGTCTGGCCATGGTGGTGCCCGGCTCCGGGCTGGTCAAGGCGCAGGCCGAGGCCGAAGGGCTAGACAAGATCTTCATTGCCGCTGGCTTCGAGTGGCGTGAACCAGGCTGTTCCATGTGTCTGGCTATGAATGCCGACCGGCTTGAGCCCGGTGAGCGTTGCGCCTCCACCAGCAACCGCAACTTCGAAGGCAGGCAAGGCGCGGGTGGCCGCACCCACCTGGTGAGCCCCGCCATGGCCGCCGCCGCCGGGGTCTTCGGGCATTTTGTCGACATTCGTCGGCTCTGAGGAAAGCCAACATGCAGAAATTCGACATCCTGCGCGGTCTGGTGGCGCCCCTTGACCGCGCCAACGTGGACACCGACGCGATCATCCCCAAGCAGTTTCTGAAGTCCATCAAACGGACCGGGTTCGGTCCGAATCTCTTTGATGAGTGGCGCTATCTGGATGTGGGCGAGCCCGGCATGGACAACACCCGCCGCCCGCTCAATCCCGACTTCGCTCTCAATCAGTCCCGTTTTCGCGGTGCTTCCATCCTGATTGCACGCAAGAACTTCGGCTGTGGCTCATCGCGTGAGCATGCGCCCTGGGCGCTCGAGGACTATGGCTTTCGCGCCATCATTGCCCCGAGCTTCGCCGACATCTTCTTTAACAACTGCTTCAAAAATGGTCTGCTGCCCGTTCGGTTGGCCGAGTCTGAAGTCGATCGACTCTTCCACGAGGTGGCGGCTTTCCCTGGGTACGAGCTGATCATCGATCTGCCCGCGCAGCGCGTGCGTTCAACCAACGGCGATTTGAACTTTGCCTTTGAGGTCGATCCTTTTCGCAAGGACTGCCTGCTCAATGGCTGGGACGACATCGGTCTTGTCCTGCGGCATGCAGATCGCATCCGTGAGTATGAAGCGCGCCGCATGGCCGAGCAGCCCTGGCTGGGCAAGACCCTGGGGGCCTGACGCCACGGGCCATCCATCCAGAGCTGGACACCGGATCATCTCCCCGGGGTTCGGACTTTCACCTGGCCTTCTGAACAAGGCCTCTGTCGATGATGCGCCGCGAGGTGCATTCAAGGAATGTCATGAAGATCGCAGTGCTTCCCGGTGATGGCATCGGGCCCGAGATCACCGCTCAGGCGGTGCGTGTGTTGCAGGCCCTGAATCTGGGTCTGGAGCTGACGACCGCACCGGTGGGCGGTGCGGGCTACGACGAGGCAGGCGACCCTTTGCCCACCCAGACCGTGGCCGTATGCGAGGCTTCGCGCGCCATCCTGTTCGGCTCGGTGGGCGGCCCCAAATACGACACACTGCCCCGGGCCTCCCGCCCCGAGCAGGGCTTGTTGCGTCTGCGCAAGCATTTCGATCTGTATGCCAATTTGCGTCCGGCCCTGGTCTATCCCGAGCTTGCCCATGCCTCCTCGCTCAAGCCCGAGCTGGTGGCCAATCTTGATCTGCTGATCATTCGCGAGCTCACCAGCGACATCTATTTCGGTCAGCCCCGGGGCGTCAGGACCACCGAGACCGGCGAGCGCGAGGGCTTTGACACCATGCGCTATACCGAGTCCGAGATCCGTCGCATCGCGATCACCGCCTTCGAGACGGCCCGCAAGCGCTCGCGCAAGGTCTGCTCGATTGACAAGGCCAACGTGCTCGAGACCACCCAGTTCTGGCGGGACGTGGTCACCGAGGTGCACAAGGACTATCCTGACATCGAGCTGTCCCACATGTATGTTGACAATGCGGCCATGCAGCTTGTGCGCAACCCGCGCCAGTTCGATGTCATGGTCACCGGCAACATGTTTGGCGACATCCTGTCGGACGAAGCCTCCATGCTCACCGGGTCGATCGGCATGCTGCCCTCTGCCTCTCTCAATGCCCAGGGATTCGGGCTGTACGAGCCCATTCATGGCTCGGCCCCCGATATCGCAGGCAAGGGCGTCGCCAATCCGCTGGCTACCATTCTGTCGGCAGCCATGCTGCTGCGCCACTCCCTGGGCCTGGAAGCGCCGGCGCAGCGGGTCGAGTCGGCGGTCCGAAAGGTGCTTGCACAGGGCTACCGGACCCCGGATATTCAGGAACCCGGCTGCAAGCCCGTAGGCACAACCGCCATGGGTGATGCAGTCCTCGCGGCACTCTGAACCGAACCGAGACGAATTTCTGGCTGAACCGATTTTTTGACGATAGACGCGATGAACAAACTCAAGGTAGGCCTCGTGGGCTGGCGGGGCATGGTGGGCTCGGTCCTGATGCAGCGCATGCAGCAGGAAAACGACTTCGCGCTGATCGAGCCTGTGTTCTTCAGCACATCCAATGCCGGTGGCGAAGCCCCGATGGGCGCCGGGCGGCTGCTGAGCGCCGATGACCTGGGCATGCTCGGCAAGATGGATGTGGTGCTGACCTGCCAGGGCAGTGACTACACCAAAGCGGTGTATGGCCCCCTGCGCGCCAGCGGCTGGACAGGCTACTGGATCGACGCGGCCAAGACCCTGCGCATGCAGGACGATGCCGTCATCGTCCTCGACCCGGTCAATCGCCCGGTGATCGACGCCGCACTGCAGCGGGGCGTCAAGGACTACATCGGCGGCAACTGCACGGTGAGCCTCATGCTGATGGCCATGGGCGGTTTGTTTCGCGAAGACCTCATCGAATGGGTCTCGGCCATGACCTATCAGGCTGCCAGTGGCGCCGGTGCCCAGAACATGCGTGAACTGCTCGAGCAGATGGGTGCGCTGCATGCTGCCGCAGCCACCGATCTGGCTGATCCGGCTTCTGCCATCCTCGATATCGATCGTAAGGTGACCGAGGCCATGCGTTCGCCGGCATTGCCCACAAGCAATTTCCGTGGTGTCGCCCTCGCTGGCAGCCTGATCCCCTGGATCGATGTACCAGTGGACCATGGCCAGAGCATGGAGGAGTGGAAGGGCGGGGCCGAGTGCAACAAGATCATGGGAAGGCCCGCCTTTCGCAGTCCGGGCAGCATCCCGATTGATGGGCTTTGCGTCAGGGTCGGGGCCATGCGTTGCCACAGCCAGGGGCTGACCATCAAGCTGCGCCGCGATGTTCCGCTGGATGAGGTCAACGCCATGCTCGCGGCCGGGAACGACTGGGTCGACTTTGTTCCTAACGAACGGGAAGCGACCGAGCGTCGGCTGTCGCCGGCCGCTGTGACGGGCACCCTCACGATTCCCGTCGGTCGCGTGCATACCCTCGCCATGGGGCCTCAGTATCTAGGTGCCTTTACCGTCGGTGACCAGCTGCTCTGGGGTGCTGCCGAGCCATTGCGTCGCATGTTGCGAATCTTGCTTGAACGTTGATCTGTCGGCGTACGTACAACTGTACAAACTTCCTCAGGTTGCTGATCTAAGTATTTGATGAAAAAATCGAATTCGTCTGCTCAACCGGGGAGCGCAGCTGTGCGACGCCGTCCAACGACCCCTCGCTCCACCCTTGCCGCAGCGTTGCTTGCGGCGTTCGCTGCCTTGTCGATCCCGGCCGGGGCGCCCTCGGCTGCAGGTCTGGGGCGCCTGACCGTGCAGTCGTCTCTTGGCCAGCCCCTGCGGGCAGAGGTCGAGGTCACTGCGCTGAGCAGTCAGGAGCTTCAAAGCCTGGGCGCGCGTCTGGCCTCGCCAGAGGCATTCCAGCAGGCGGGACTGCAGTACAACCCCGCGCTCTCTGGGCTGCGTCTCAGCGTCCAGCCGCGGGGGGGCCGTACCTTCGTTAGCATCACCTCGAACCAGGCCGTCAACGAACCTTTTGTAGATCTTCTGATCGAGCTGAGCTGGGCGGGCGGAAAACTGCTTCGCGAGTACACCTTTCTGCTCGATCCGCCCACGCTGCCTGCCGCTTCGGCCCCGGCAGCTCCGGCAACAAGCGGCGTATCGCAGGCGGCCTCTCCTGCCGGGTCAGTACCGGCCGCTGCAGGTGCTGGCGCGGCCGCAGCATCGCAGGGTCCGGCCCCGGCTGCTGCGACCCGCGCACAAGGTGTCGCTTCCGCGGCGGGGCGTGTGCGAGAGGGTGCGGCTGCGACCGACTCGACGATGCAAGGCAGTGCAGGCGAACCGGTCAGTGTGCGTCGCGGCGATACCCTGAGTGCGATCGCGGGCCGGATCAAGCCAGCGGATGTCAACCTCGATCAGGCCATGATCGCGATCTACCGGGCCAACCCGGCTGCATTTGCGGGCAATCTGAATCTCCTGCGCGCCGGTGCGGCCCTGATGATTCCCGAGGCATCGAGCATGGCCTCGCTCAGCCCCGAAGAGGCTCGCAACCAGGTCAGACTTCAATCTGCGGATTTTTCGCGCTATCGCCAGCAACTCGCGGCTTCGGCGCCTGCCGTTACAGCCGCTCCTGGAGCGGCTTCGGCCAGTGGCAGCGTGACGGGACGGGTACAGGATGGTGCAGGTCCGGCCCAGGGGGCCGACCGACTGCGGCTCTCCCGTTCAGAAGATACGCAGACCCCAGGTACAGGGCAGGGTGGCGCGGTCGGACGTTCAGGCGCACAGGCCAGTGCTGCCGAACAGGCAGTCGCCCGCGATGCGGCCTTGCGCGAGTCGCAGGCCCGCATCGAAGCGCTTGAAAAGACCGTCGACGACCTCAAGAAACTCCTTGAGCTGCGCAGCCGGGCCATGGGTGACCTGCAGGGCCAGCTTGATGAGGCCCGAACGGCTGCCAAGGCGACCACGGGCACCGTGTCGCCGTCACCGGCTGTTGCAGCATCGGGGTCGACTTCCACACCAGCCCCGTCGGTCCCTGCGGCATCTTCTGCACCTGCAGGAGCGCCAGCGGCAGCGACGACTTCCTCACCTGCGGCGTCCGCGGATTCGTCTGCACCAGCCACCGCTCCTGCAGTGGCAGCGACTTCAGACCCTGCCTCACCCAAGACAGACACCAGTGCTGCGGTGCCCGCAGATGCTGCAGCGCCTGCGCCGTCACCCGTAACCGAACCCGCCCCGACGCCAGCCAAACCCCCCGCGCCAACGCCCGCGCAGCCTGTTGCACAGCCTGATTTCTTCGATGAGCTGCTCGACAACCCACTTCTGCTCCCTGCGCTGGGGGGTATCGTCGCGCTGGGAGGGGGCTATGCGCTCTACGCCATTCGACGTCGTCGACGCGTGGAGCGGTTTGAAGACAGCCTGATTGCCGCAGATGCCCTGGCGCCGAATTCGCTGTTTGGCAGCACCGGAGGCCAGAGCGTGGATACCCGTCAGGTCGATCTGCCTGCCGACGGGCCCGCAACCCAGATTCAGACCACCGAGGTCGATCCGATCGAAGAAGCGAATGTTTATGTCGCCTACGGTCGAGAGGCACAGGCTGAGGACATCCTGCGCGAAGGCATGAAGCGCAATCCCGAACGGCATGCGATTCGACAGCGCCTGCTCGAACTCTATGCGGCGCGTTCTGACCGGGCGGGCTTCGAGGCGCTGGCCCGGGAGCTACAGACCCTGACTACAGGTGAAGGAAGCGACTGGGAAAGAGCCGCAGCCTTGGGGCGCAGCCTTGATCCTGACAATGCGCTTTACGCAGCTGCCAATTCCGAGTCGGGCAATGCCCCTCCTGTCGCGCCCACGCCGGACCTCGACTTTCACATCGATCCTCCATCGGATCCCCTCGCCGAGATTCAGGTGCAAACGGGTGCGGCGCCCAGCGCTGAGCCCGCTACCCTCGATATTCCCTCGCTTCGCGATATTCCCTCGCTTGACCTTGCGTTTGATCTTCCCGCGGCAGGGTCTGCCTCGCCGCAGGACGAACCGACTTCAAGCGCTCAAACCGCCTCGCCCACAGAGGGTTTGCGCGCTCGCATTCCCGATCTTCCCGATGCGCTTGACCTGGATCTTGACCTGGCCGCGCTTGAGGAGATTTCCCGGATCAAGGAGCCGGTTCAGACTACAAAGACGCCGGCAGCGGTGGCCGATCTCGGACTCGATCTTGATCTCGATGGAGGCCGGTCGGATCGGGATGGCAGGCTCGCGCTGGGCGCGAATGCCGATCTGGCTGATCTGTCCGACCTGACTAGTGCCCTTGCCGAGGCGACAGGACCGGATTCGCCGCGATGGCAGGAAATGGCCACCAAGCTGGATCTCGCCTCAGCCTATGACGAGATCGGTGACAAGGAAGGCGCCCGCGAGCTGCTTCAGGAAGTGATCGCAGGAGGCGATGCGCAGCAGCAGGCCAAGGCGAAAGACATGCTGGCCAAGCTGGCCTGATGATCCGGCCTGCTGTTCACTGCCGGTTGTCTCGGCCTTGAGGATCGCGCTCGGACTGAGCTATGACGGCAGCGGAACGCCGGGCTGGCAGACGCAGCCGGGCGGTCGCGCTTTGCAGGACCTGCTCGAGTCCTCTCTGGCTTGCATGGCTGGTCACGCTGTGCCCACGGTGTGTGCCGGGCGTACCGACGCGGGGGTGCATGCGCTCGCTCAGGTGGTGCATTTTGATACCGACGCCGAGCGTCCTCTCAGTGCCTGGGTGCGCGGCACCAATGCCCGATTGCCAGACCGCATCCGGGTGCAATGGGCCCATCAGGTCTCTGCGGATTTTCATGCCCGTTTTTCGGCCCTGTCCCGCACCTACCGATATCTGCTGCACGTAGCACAGGTCGAGCATCCCCTGTGGTCGGCTCGAGCAGGATGGGTCTTTCGGCCCATCGATATCACGGTCATGCAGGCGGCCGCCCTGAGCCTCGTGGGTGAGCATGACTTTTCCGCTTTTCGTTCCTCCCAGTGTCAGGCCCGCTCTCCTGTGCGCAGACTCAGTCAGCTCGAGATCGGCGCGCGGGGTGAACTGATCGAATTCATCTTCACTGCAAACGCTTTTCTTCATCACATGGTTCGCAATCTTGTAGGTACCCTCGTCCAGGTCGGGTTGGGTCGCAAACCGGTCGATTGGCCTGCTCAGGTTCTGGCCAGTGGCGATCGTCGGCAGGCAGCGCCCACCTTCTCGCCCGCCGGGCTGTATCTGGCCGGCGTTGACTATGGAGACGGATGGGGGTTGCCCATAA
This sequence comes from Pseudomonadota bacterium, assembly GCA_041167925.1. GTDB lineage: Bacteria > Pseudomonadota > Gammaproteobacteria > Burkholderiales > Burkholderiaceae_E > UBA4615. Next base: position 11,651 of record JBEELY010000007.1, read on the forward strand.
TGGGTTTGCAGGACCCTTTGCTTCAGACCGGAGGGGCCTCCTGATGCGAACCAGAATCAAGTTTTGCGGACTGGTCAGACCCGAGGATGTCGATGCCGCGGTGGGTCTCGGGGTCGATGCGGTCGGATTTGTGTTTTATCCCAAAAGTCCCCGCGCGCTCGATGCCCAGCAGGCCAGGACACTACGCGATCGTCTGCCCTCCTTCGTTCGTGCGGTGGGATTGTTCGTCAATGCGCCAACCCCAGACATTCTGAGTACCGTGGCCGCGGTCGGTCTCGATGTCGTGCAACTCCATGGTGACGAACCACCCGAGATGATCGACACCCTGAACGCAGCCGCGGGGCGCCCGGTCTGGAGGGCTATCCGGGTGCGCTCCAGGGACGATTTGCTATCATCAATCGCGTCTTCAGGAAGGGCCGAATGTCTGCTTCTCGACTCCTTCTCTGAGGGATTCGGGGGCAGTGGCAAGACCTTCGACTGGTCATGGATCCCGGTGCGGCGCTCGTCCCGTCTGATCTTGTCCGGAGGCCTTGACGAAGAACGTGTAGGCCAGGCGATTGCGCAGGTTCGCCCGTTCGCGGTCGATGTTTCGAGCGGTATTCAGGGGGCGTCGCCGCGTCAAAA
>JBEELY010000238.1:0-7646 GCA_041167925.1 Pseudomonadota bacterium
TGCGCCCAGTCGGCGATCGCCTGCCGGTGCACCGCGGCCTTGCGCTCGATGAGTGCGTCCGGGCTGGGAAAATGCTCCTGCACCAGCGCGCTGAAGACCGAACGTCGCCCCCTGGGCAGCCCGGTGAAATCCAGTCGCTGGTGATCAACGGTGAGATAGCAGTGGGCTTCGGGCAGGCTTGGCACGCCGGCCTTCGCGAGCACCTGACCCACGCCTGGCGTGTTGTCTTCATCCATGTCGTACACACCGACGGTGAGCATCACATCGAAGCGGCCACTGGACTGTGCCACGCGGGCGAGCAATAGATGTTTGCTGCTGCAGGTCCCGCAGCCCTCGCGCAGCACGGCCAGCGGATGGCTCTGTTGCAGGGGGCGTCGGTAGGGCAGGCCCTGCACATGCACGGCCAACTGGTCGAGCCGGTCAAACCCCGCGGCGATCACCGCATCGCACAGGGGATCGCGCACACGCAGCGGGGTGGCCAGCAGATTCGGAAAGGGCTGCATCAGGATGCCTCGGAGCTGCGCATCCCTGCAGCGTATCAGCGCAACCAGGACGCCGGGCGGCATGTGCCCCCGACGCTACTCACAATCTGAAGCCCCGCGCCGCCTCGGCCAAGCGACCCGCCTGTTCACGCAGCGACTCGGCTGCACCCGCTGATTCCTCGGCCATCGCCGCGTTCTGTTGGGTATCCCGGTCGATGTGTGACAGCGACGTTGCCAGATCCTGGACCTGCGCCGACTGCTCGGCTGTGGCAGCGCTCACCTCGCGCACCAGACGGGTCACCGCATCGATCGAGCTCACGACACCATGAATGGTCTGACCAGCCTCGCTGACCAGGCTCGCGCCATGGCCCACCGTCTTGACCGAATCGGTGACCAGCGCCGCGATCTCCCGTGCAGCCGTGCCGCTGCGCTGGGCCAGTTGACGCACTTCGGAGGCGACCACTGCAAAGCCGCGGCCCTGCTCGCCAGCGCGGGCCGCCTCGACAGCCGCATTGAGCGCCAGGATGTTGGTCTGGAAGGCAATCGAGTCCACCGTGCGCACGATCTCGGCGATCCGGGCGGAGGCGGTCTCAATGTCCTGCATGGTCGAGACCACACGATCCACAGCCTCTCCTCCGCGCGCGGCCTGAAGGCTGGCCTGCGCGGCCAGCCGATCCGCCTCGCTGGCCGCATCGGCATTGCCACGGATGCCCTCGCCAAACTGCCCGAGGGAGGAGGTGGTCTGCTGAAGACCTGCCGCCTGACGTTCGGTCCGTGCCGACAGGTCCTGGCTGGCCCCTGCAATCTCACCCGAGGCCGTCGACACCTGATCGATGCCCTCACGCACTTCGCTGATCAGACCCCGCAACGCCAACTGCATGTCGCCCATGGCCTTGAGCAGAACGCCAATCTCGTCGCGACTGCCGGCGGGAACGGAGCCACCGAGATCGCCTTGTGCAATCCGCTGCGCGACCTGGCTGGCCTGATCGAGCGGGCCCAGGATGCGTCGCTGTGCGGACAGACCCAACCAGGTCACCCCGATCAGGCCCAGCACAGCCACAGCGGCCACGATGCTCAAGGCCGCGGTCAGCCGCTGCGCAGCATGCTCATCGGCCTGGACCGAAAGGGTTTCGATGTCGTCGCTCACCTTGGTCATGGCCTCGGCCAGGTCCTCGAAAGCACGATCAAACTCAGGCAGTCGGCCCGCCGCTTTCGAACGGTCAGCGCCGCCAAGTGCCAATCCGACAATGTCTTCGGTGGCACGGACATACTGCTCCAGAGCAGGCTTGACCTGCGCCACATGGGCCTTAAGGGCCTCGGGCAGATCAAGGGCAGACAGCTCTCCTACCTGCTCGCGCAAATGCGACGCATGTTCAGCCAGATCCTTGCGGATCGAGGCGGCCACCTCGGCATCCGCACCGCCCACTGCAATCGCGCGATAGGCATCGGCGCGCAGGGCGTCATGCATCATGTCGGCCTCGAGCTGGGCGCGAATGGCGCTCGCCGTGGTGGTGGTCTCGGCCAGTGCATTGCGCATCTGCCAGGTGGCCTGCAGGCCACCGAAGGCAACGGCAACAACCAATACGGCTGCCGAGCCCATGAACAGGTTTAGGCGCTGGCGGATGGTCAGGGCGCTCAGGGACATAAGACACACTCCAGAAACAATCAAACTGGCTGAAGAGTCTCCCGAAGCCCTTTCCTCATCGATGCCGGACTGACGAACTGCCGTTGCGCGCCGCTGGCAGGCAGTCGACCGATAGTCGGCCGGCATGCGGCCTGAACCCGATGCTGCGGCATGCTTCGGTCATGCAGGCTGCGCCGCCCGATCAGCGACCGACCTGTGCTCTCAACCTCCTAGAGGAGCATGTCCCATCATGACAACTGCCCTGCGTTCTATTCTCCAGGCCACCCTGCTGGGGTCAGGCCTCATCCTGGCCATCCAGGCGCATGCCGCGCGCCCGCTGATCACCGACGATGCTGCAGTCAATGACTTCGGCCAATGCCAGATCGAAGTCTGGCAGGAGCGCACCCAGGGGGTTCGCGGACCGACCTTCGCGCCGGCCTGCGGTGTCGCCGATGCCCTGGAATTCGGCGTGTCCTACACACGGTATTCGCCGGCATCTGCGGATGCGGGGGGCTACGGACTTCAGCTCAAGACTGTCTTCGATTCGCTCAAGACCGAGCGCTGGAGCTTCGGCGCCAAGCTCAATACCTTTTCGGTGCACAACCGCTAGACACGCGGCTACAGCCCCGACGCCTATTCGGTCACCCTGCTGGGCAGCGGCAAATATGGCCATGGACTGGCCCTGCACACCAACCTGGGTCTGGCCCATGACCGCGATGCCAAGGACACCTCGGCCACCTATGGTGTGGCTGTGATCAAAGAATTCGGACAGACAGGCTTTGTCTTTGCCGAACTGGCCGGCGATCACCGCTCGGGGGCCTTCCGTAATGCCGGGGCAGCGATCTGGATCATCCCTGAACGGCTGACCCTGGACTTCTCGGCAGGCCGCCAGAACGGCGCCGGCACAGGCACCCTGTACACGATCGGACTCGGTTTTTACGGCACCCGCGTGTTCGGAAAGTAAGTCGCCGGGCCATACCGATGCAAGCCCTGCAGGCCTAAGGGCGGGTGGAACAAGCCCTTCAGTCGAGGGGCTTGCCTCGCATGGCCTTCACCCGACTGCGGGCCAGCTTGTCCTCCACCCGACGCCGCTGAGAGGCCAGCGTCGGCCGGGTGGGCCTTCGTTCAATCGGCACCTGCTCGGCCTTGTCAATCAGGACCCTCAAGCGTGCCAAGGCGTCCTCGCGGTTTTTTTCCAGGCTGCGAAAGCGCTGGGCCTTGATGACCACCACGCCTTCGGTGCTGATGCGCGCATCGCGCAGGTCCATGAGGCGCTCCTTGAGCTCGGCGGGCAAGGAGGAGGCCTTCACGTCAAAGCGAAGGTGCACCGCGTTGGAGACCTTGTTGACATTCTGACCGCCCGCGCCCTGGGCGCGAATGGCGGTCAGTTCAACTTCGGACTCACGCAGTTCGGCCATGCCCGGCGGGTGACAAGGCGCGGACCCACTCGCCGGCCTGGGCTGCGGCGCGATTGGCGCCGTCAAGCACACCCGGGTAAGTGAAAAAGCCGTGGTGCATGCCGGGATAGCGGGTCAGGGTGGTGGGCACGCCAGCATCGATCAGGCGCATGCCATAGGCCTCGCCTTCGTCGCGCAGAACATCGACCGCGGCGGTGATGACCAGCGCAGGCGCAAGACCACGCAGGTCCTGAGCGAGCATGGGGGCCGCCTGCACCGAAAGCTCGCGCGCCTGCTGTTCGGTGCGGGCGCCGCCCAGATAGAGGTCCCAGAACCAGACCATGACATCGCGGGTCAGACCATAGCCGCTGGCAAACTCGGCATAGGAATCGAAGGCCGCGGTGTAGTGGGCCGTGACCGGATAAATGAGGAGCTGGCCGGCCAGGGCCAGGCCTTCATCGCGGGCGCGCAAAGCCAGGGCTGCAGCGAGATTGCCTCCGGCGCTGTCGCCCGCCACCACCGTGCGGGTCGGGTCGATGCCCAGTTCGGCGGCCTGCGCCATGGCCCAGCGGGTGGCAGCCATGCAGTCTTCGGGGGCCGCCGGAAACAGATGCTCGGGCGCCATGCGGTAATCCACCGAAACCACGACGGCCTGCGCCTCCGTCGCCAGATTGCGGCACAGGGCATCATGGGTCTCGAGGTCGCACAGCACCCAGCCGCCTCCGTGGAAATAGACGATCAGGGGCAAGGCACCTTGCGCACCTTCGGCACGGTAGATGCGCAGTTTCAGGTCACCGCCCGGGCCCTGGATGACACGATCCACGCCCACCGGCGCCGCAGGCCGCGGCACGAGCTTGGCCATGGATTCGGAATAGCCGCGCCGGGCGACATCGACCGGCAGCGTGTTGACAGCGGGACGCCCTTCAAAAAGCTTGAGCAGGGCGCGGACTTGCGGATCGAGTTCCAAGGCGGGCTCCAGAGGGAGGATGGCGGTAGGGCACAGGGCAAGTGAAAGACCGGCAGCCGATCCTCAGGGGACCTGCTGCCGAATCTCAGGGCTGCAGCACCACGCGGCCGACCACACGGCCTGCAGCCAGATCCTGCAGGGACTGGTTGACCTCGGCCAGCGGCTTGAGGGTGAGCGGGATCTCGGGCAAGGAAATGCGCTGCGCGAGATCGACCAGTTCGCGCAACTCGTTCAGGCCCGAAACATAGGAGCCGATCACCGTCATGGACTTGAACGGGAACATGGGCACAGGGCAGCGGAACTCGCCACCAAAGAGGCCAACGATCACGACCGTGCCTGCACGGCGCACAACGCCCGTAGCCAGCGAGGACGTGGACTCAGAGCCCACGAAGTCGATCACGCCCAGGATCTGATTACCAGTGAGTTTCATGGCGTTACGGGCTGCATCGGCACCCGACGGGTCGAGCACTTCGGCGGCGCCATAGCGACGCGCCATCTCGCGCTTGGCAGGATCGGGATCAATCGCCAGCACCCGGGCCTTGGAGATGGCCGACAGCAGTGCTACCGCCGTCATGCCCACCCCGCCGCAGCCCACCACAGCAATCCAATCTTCGGCGGTGGCCTCGGGCAGCTTGCGGATCGCGCCATAGGCCGTGATGCCGGCGCAGGCAAAGGTGGCTGCGCGGGCTGGATCAAGCTTGCCGATCGGCACGAGATAACGGTCGTGGGGCACCCGGCACAGGTCAGCATAGCCACCCGGCAGCTGCATGCCCAGATTGCGCGCTGCCCGATTGCACAGATGGTCATTGCCGCCCAGGCAGGTCGGGCATTCGCCACAGCCCAGCCAGGGATAGACCACCACCCGGTCACCGACCTTGACGCTGGTGACCTCGGGACCGACCTCGACCACCTCACCACCGATTTCGTGGCCCATGGTGACCGGCAGCTTGGTGCCGCCGCGCTCAAGGTTGGTGGTCTTGCCACCGCCCATGTCAAAGCCACCGCTCTGGATATGCAGGTCGGAATGGCAGATGCCGCAATGGGTGACGCGCACCGTGACCTCATGGCCAACGGGCGCCTCAAGCGCGTCTTCATGCAGCTCGAGGGCTTCGCCCCATTTCGGAAAAGCCCAGCGATGGGCACAGCGATAGTTCATGACTGGGTCTCCTGAAGGTCGGATGGCTTGAGCACGTTGGATTACTTGAGCGGCTTGAAGCGCAACCGGGTGGGCCGTGCAGCCTCATCGCCCAGACGCCGCTTCTTATCAGCCTCGTATTCCTGGTAATTGCCGTTGAAGAAGGTCCACTGGGAATCGCCTTCGGCCGCAAGAATGTGGGTGGCGATGCGATCGAGAAACCAGCGGTCGTGCGAGATGACCAGCACCGAGCCCGCGAACTCGAGCAGCGCATCTTCCAGCGCGCGCAGGGTCTCGATATCGAGGTCGTTGGAGGGCTCGTCGAGCAGCAGCACGTTGCCCCCGGCCAGCAGGGTCTTGGACAGGTGCAGGCGTCCGCGCTCACCGCCCGAGAGCTGGCCCACCAGCTTTTGCTGATCGCTGCCTTTGAAGTTGAAGCGGCCGATATAGGCGCGCGACTGCATCTCGAAGCGACCCACAGTGAGAATGTCCAGACCGCCTGAGACCTCCTCCCAGACATTCTTGCTGCCATCCAGCGCATCGCGCGACTGATCGACATAGGCCAGTTGCACGGTATGACCGACCTTGACCGTGCCGCTGTCGGGCTGCTCCTTGCCCGTGATCATGCGAAAGATCGTGGACTTGCCCGCGCCGTTGGGGCCGATGATGCCGACGATGGCCCCCGGCGGAATCTTGAAGCTCAGGTTGTCGATCAGCAGGCGATCACCGAAGGACTTGGACACGCCTTCGAACTCGATGACCTCATTGCCCAGGCGCTCGGCCACCGGAATGAAGATCTCCTGGGTCTCATTGCGCTTCTGGTATTCGTAGGACGACATTTCCTCGAAGCGCTGCAGTCGGGCCTTGCTCTTGGACTGTCGGCCCTTGGCGTTCTGGCGGACCCACTCAAGCTCTTTCTTGAGTGCCTTCTGGCGCGCGGACTCGGAGGACTCTTCCTGCTTGAGGCGGTTCTGCTTCTGGTCGAGCCAGGAGCTGTAATTGCCCTTCCAGGGAATGCCATGGCCGCGGTCGAGTTCGAGAATCCACTCGGCGGCGTTGTCCAGGAAGTAGCGATCGTGGGTCACGCCGACCACGGTGCCCGGGAATCGCTGCAGAAACTGTTCGAGCCAATCGACGCTCTCGGCATCGAGGTGGTTGGTCGGCTCATCAAGCAGCAGCATGTCGGGCTTGGAGAGCAGCAGCTTGCACAGCGCCACGCGGCGCTTTTCACCACCCGAGAGCGGCCCGATGACGGCGTCCCAGGGGGGCAGGCGCAGCGCTTCGGCCGCCACTTCGAGCTGCTGCTCAAGGCTGTTGCCGTCTGAGGTGGCGATGATGGCCTCGAGCTCGGCCTGCTCGGTAGCCAGCTTGTCGAAATCGGCATCGGGCTCGGCATAGGCGGCATAGACCTCCTCGAGCCGGGTGCGCGCATGCATCACGGCGCCCAGGCCGCTTTCGACCTCTTCGCGCACCGTCTTGTCGGCGTCGAGTTGGGGCTCCTGGGGCAGATAGCCCACCTTGATGCCGGGCATGGGCGTGGCATCGCCCTCGATCTCGCGATCGATGCCAGCCATGATCTTCAGAAGAGTGGACTTGCCAGCGCCGTTCAGTCCAAGCACGCCAATCTTGGCGCCTGGAAAGAAGGACAGGGAGATGTCCTTGAGAATGGTGCGTTTGGGCGGGACAGTCTTGCTGACCCGGTTCATGGTGTAGACGTACTGGGCCATGGGCGCCTGCTGCTCGAAAGCTGGAAAGGAAAGTGCTGATTATCACTCGCCCGCATGACGAAAGGCAGGATAATCACGGCCAGGATCACAGGGAGTCTCCATGCATCTGTCTGCCACCCCCCCGTCCGGCGTCGCGCGCAGGTCTGTCGCGGTCCGCGCCACCCTTGCCACCTTCGCCACACTTTGCGCCTGTCTCGTCGGTCTGGCCATCGCCCCCTCGGCACAAGCGCAGGGCAGTACTGACGCCGACCCGCGCTGGAGCCTGATTCCCACTGTGGGCTGGGTGCTTGCCGATGGCGACCGGCGTGCAGGCA
>JBEELY010000248.1:0-3886 GCA_041167925.1 Pseudomonadota bacterium
CGGGCCACGGCGGCCCAGCTCGGCTGACGATCGAGGTTCACGCCGAGAAAGCGGTTGTTGTAGAAGTCGACATGGTTCTTCTTCTCGGCGCCCCACTGTCCGTTGTTGAAGACCACGGCGGTCACGGGAATGTTCTCGCGTACGCAGGTCTGCAGTTCGCCAAAACTCATGCCCCAGGCGCCGTCGCCCACATAGGCGATGGCAGGCCGATCGGGCGCGGCCAGCTTGGCACCAATAATGGTCGGGAAGGCATAGCCGCAGTTGCCAAAGCTCATGGCGGCAAACATCGAGCGCGGCGCATCAAAGCGCAGGTAGCTGTTGGAGACCGAACAGATGTTGCCGATGTCGGTGGACACCATGGCCCGGGCCGGCATGGCCCGCTCCAGCTCGCGCAGCATCTGGCGCGGATGCATGTGGCTGGAGTGGCTGCTGACCTCGACCGACCAGGCGTCCTTCTCGTGGGTCCAGTCCTCGAGCTCTTTGGCCCAGGTGGCCTTTTCGGCCTGCATGCGGGCCAGGCGCTCGGCCTGGTTGGCCTGGCAGGCCAGGGCGCGACCCTTGAGCCGGCTGGTGAGCGCCGCAGCCACGGCGCGTGCATCGCCGCACAGCCCGACCGAGATCGGCTTGACCAGTCCCAGCATCTTGGGATCGGCATCTACTTGGATGATCTTGGCGTTCTTGGGCCAGTAGTCCATGCCATGCTGGGGCAGGGTGCCGAAGGGCCCCAGGCGGGTGCCCAGGGCCAGTACCACATCGGCCTGGGCGATGAGTTTCATGGCCGCCTTGCTGCCCTGATAGCCCAGGGGGCCCACCGCCAGCGGATGGCTGGCCGGGAAGGAATCGTTATGCAGATAGCTGCTCGCCACCGGCGCCTGCAGCAGCTCAGCCAGCGCAATGGCTTCGGGCCAGCCATCGGAGTTGATCACCCCGCCGCCCGAGAGGATCACCGGGAATTTGGCCTGGGCAAGGAGCTCGGCTGCTTCGGCGATTGCGGCTTCACCGCCCGTGCCGCGCTCGATCCGGATGGGGGTCGGAATCTCGCACTCGATATCGCCATAGAAGTAATCGCGCGGGATATTCAGCTGCGTCGGGCCGAGTTCGAGCAGGGCACGGTCGAAGGCGCGGCCGGTGAGTTCGGCCATGCGCGCCTTGTTGTTCACATGGGCCTGATATTTGGTGATCTTGGAGAAGATCGGCAGCTGCTCGGTCTCCTGAAAGCCGCCCAGACCGAGGGTCATGCTGCCGGTCTCGGGCGTGACCACCACGACCGGCGAGTGCGCCCAGTAGGCTGCTGCGACGGCCGTGACGAAGTTGGTAATGCCAGGGCCGTTTTGCGCGATGCACACGCCATGCCGGCCCGAGACCCGCGCATAGCCATCGGCCATGTGGGCTGCTCCCTGCTCGTGGGCCACCATGACGAAGCGGATGCCTGCGGCGGGAAAGAGGTCCAGCGCATCCATGTAGGCCGAGCCCACGATGCCGAAGACATCGGTGACGCCTTGTGCGACCAGCGTTTCGACAAAGGCTTCGGAAGGGGTCATGCGGTGGCGACCCTGGACGACCGTGCGATTGGCGGGAATCGGTGAGTTCATGGCGAACCTCAAGGCAGGAGAGGGGCGCGCAATGTGACATGCCAACCCGGTGGCGACAAGCGCCTGGTTAACCCGCGTTTGTGCTTGCGTTTCGATTAAGTGCATGACTCGTTCCATTTTCTATAGAGAGAGTCATGTTTGGTATGATGCAGCGCAAATACAAAACAGTCAGGCCACAAGCCTGCAGAAATACCAATAGGGGAGACCGCCATGAACGCACGAGACGACTCCGTCCACCAGGACGATTCCGTCCAGATTCCGGCCGGCTCGGCCATCCTGCGCGCCATTCGAATCCTGGAAGCGCTGGCCGAGCATGAGCGCCCGCCCCAGCTTGCAGAGATATCGCAGGCGGTGGCCTTGCCCAAACCCACGGTGCTGCGCATCCTGGGCACGCTCGAGCATGCCGGCATCGTGGTGCGAGAACCCGACACCAAGCGTTACGGCTTTGCCGAACGGCTCAACCGTTTTGCCGGTCAGGTGCTGCTGTCTTCACCTCACCGCGCGACCCGGCACGCGATCCTCGAGGAGTTGGTCGAGCAGGTTGGCGAGACCTGCAACCTCACGATTCCCAATGGCAGCACGGTGCTCTACCTTGACCGTGTCGAGACCGCATGGCCCCTGCGTGTGCATCTGGGGCCGGGCTCAAGGGTGCCGCTTTACGCATCGGCCAGCGGCAAGCTCTTTCTGGCCGCCATGCCCAAGCGCAGCCGCGACCGATTCATCGCGCAAACGCCTCTGATTCGCCATACCCCACAGACCCTCACCGATCCCAAGCGGCTCAACAACGAGTTCAATGCCATCCGCGAGCGGGGCTACTCCATCGATAACGAGGAATACCTGCCTGGCATCTGTTGTGTGGCTGTGCCTGTACGCAATACCGAGGGCAAGGTGGTGGCTGGTGTGGCGGTGCATGCGCCCGCGGCCCGCATGAGACCTGAGCAGGGGCTGGACTATCTGCCCCAGCTGCGAGCGGCGGCCGAGGCGCTGGCCGCCACCATCGACTGGTAGTTCACTGTCGAAGTGAAACGGAACCTGGCCTGTCATTTTCCGCAGGTTTGCGCGTAGCATTGCGCGCATGCGAACCCTCACCGAGGAGACCCCATGGGACACGCTGATCCGCTGATTGAACAGTCCGCGCGCCAGAACTTCTGGATGCCCTTTTCGCCCAACAAGGAGTTCAAGCAGGAGCCGCGCATGTTCTCGCGGGCCGAGGGCATGTTCCTGTACAAGCCCGACGGCACCGAAGTGATCGATGCCTCCTCTGGCCTGTTTTGTGTGGCCGCGGGTCACTGCCGTCCCGAGATCGCGCGTGCGGTATACGACCAGCTCTCCACGCTCGACTACACCATGCCCTTCACGCGGGCGCACTCCAAGGCGTTTGAGCTTGCGCAACGTGTGGCCACCTTCACCCCCGAGGGCCTGAACCGGGTGTTCTTCACCTGCTCGGGCTCCGAGTCGGTCGATACCGCCATGAAGATGGCACTGGCCTATCACCGCATCCGTGGTCAGGGCCATCGTCAGCTGTTTGTCTCGCGCGAGCGTGCTTATCACGGGGTCAATCTGGGTGGCGTGGCCCTCTCGGGCATGGTCAACAACCGACGCACCTTCGGGGTGGGTCTGCCCGGCGTGCATTTCATGCGGCATACCGCGGTACCCGAGAACCGATTCATTCAGGGGCAGCCCGAGCACGGTGCCGACCTGGCCGAAGACCTCGCCCGTATCTGCGCCATGGTGGGCGGCGACAACATCGCAGCGGTGTTTGTTGAGCCGGCCGCGGGCAGCTTTGGTTGCCTGCCCCCGCCCAAGGGCTATCTCAATCGCCTGCGCGAGCTCTGCGACGCGCACGGCATCCTGCTGGTCTTTGATGAGGTCATCACCGGCTGGGGTCGCATGGGCGCGCCTTTCGGGGCGCAAAAGTTTGGCGTCACGCCCGACATCATGACCATGGCCAAGGCCATCACCAACGGCGCCCAGCCGCTAGGCGCGGTGGTAGCACGCCAGGACATCTACGACACCATCACCGACGCGGGGCCAGCCAAGGGGATCGAGTTCTTCCATGGCTATACCTACTCCGCGCATCCCGCGTCCTGCGCGGCGGGCCTGGCCATGATGGATATCTTCGAAAAGGAAGACCTGATCGGTCGTGCGGCCCAGATGGCGCCCTATTTCGAGCAGGCCGTGCATTCCCTGCGCGATCTGCCCTGCGTGGTCGACATCCGCAACATCGGAATGATGGCCGCGGTCGAGTTGTCCACTGCTGGCCAGAACCCCGGTGCGCGCGGACACGAGGCTCA
>JBEELY010000277.1:0-5878 GCA_041167925.1 Pseudomonadota bacterium
TGACCGGAGCCACCCTGGGTTGGCTGGTCGAAGGCGCCAATGGTACGGGCGGGGCCCTGGCGGGTGCACTCCCTGGCGCCGGCGGGCTCGATGCCCGCGAGATGGTCGTGCAGCCACGCAAGGCCTATCTGCTTCTGGGCATGGAGCCCAGCCTGGATCATGGGCAACCTGCCCAGGCCATGGCAGCCCTGCGTTCGGCGCAGACTGTGATTGCCCTGTCGGCCTATCGCAGCGTCGACCTCCTTGAGGTCGCCGATTGCCTGTTACCAATCACGCCCTTCACTGAAACCTCGGGCAGCTATGTCAATGCGGCAGGCACCGTGCAGAGCTTCAATGGCGTGGTCCGGCCGCTTGGCGATGCCCGTCCGGCCTGGAAAGTGCTTCGGGTGCTGGCCAATCAGCTGCAGCTTCCGGGCTTTGACCAGGAACACTCTGAGCAGGTCCGCGCACAGGCCTTGGCTGCTGATGTGGGCGCCGCAATGTCGAGAAGAGTGCAGACGACAGGCTCCGCCGACGCAGGCGCGGTCAACGCGGTTGGTCAAGGCAGCAGCAGCACCTCCGGAAGCGTCGATGGGAGCCCAGTCGTGCTTGAACGCATCGCCGATGTGCCCATTCATTTTTCCGATGCCATCGTGCGTCGTGCCGAAAGCCTGCAGTCCACACGCGACGCAGCGGCTCCCACGGCGCGCATGAATGCTGCAACGCTGGCCCGGGTGGGTGTTGCGGCCGGGTCCCCGGTGCGTCTGTTTCAGACGGGCGGTGAGGAGGTCCTGCTCAAGGCCACGCTGGATGACGAGGTCGCTGATGGCGCTGTCCGTGTTGCCGCGGCACATGCGAGTACTGCGGCTCTGGCGGCGCTGGGTGGCGCAATCAGCGTGGAGCGTGCCTGATGAACTGGATCGATGCCCTGAATGCTCAAGGTGAGTCAGTGCTGGGTGCAGCTTGGCCCGTGGTCTGGACGCTCATCAAGATCATCGCGGTCGTTCTGCCACTGCTGGGCTGCGTGGCCTACCTCACCTTCTGGGAGCGTAAGCTGATCGGATTCATTCAGCTTCGCATCGGTCCGAACCGCGTGGGGCCCATGGGTCTGCTTCAGCCCATTGCAGATGCGGTCAAGCTGCTCTTCAAGGAAGTGATCCTTCCGGCGCGTGCAAACCCGGGTCTGTACCTGCTCGGTCCGGTCATGACCATCATGCCGGCGCTGGCTGCCTGGGTGGTCATCCCGTTTGGGCCTGACCGTGCGCTTGCGAACATCAATGCCGGTCTGCTGCTCCTGCTGGCCATCACCTCGCTCGAGGTGTACGGCGTCATCCTCGCGGGATGGGCCTCCAACTCCAAATACGCCTTCCTAGGCGCCATGCGGGCCTCTGCTCAGATGGTGTCGTATGAACTGGCGATTGGTTTTGCGCTGGTGGTGGTGCTGATGGTGTCGGGCAGCCTGAATCTGACTGCAGTGGTCGAGAGCCAGACCCGAGGCATGTTTGCCGACATGGGGCTGAATGTTCTGTCCTGGAACTGGCTGCCTCTGCTGCCCGTCTTCGTGGTGTATTTCATCTCGGGCGTGGCGGAGACCAACCGGCATCCATTCGATGTGGTGGAGGGCGAGTCTGAGATTGTGGCTGGTCACATGGTCGAGTACTCGGGCATGGGCTTCGCGATCTTCTTCCTTGCCGAATACGCCAACATGATCCTGATCTCGGCCATGGCCGCGATCATGTTCCTGGGCGGCTGGCAGGCGCCTTTCAGCATTGGCATCGAGATCGGGCCGCAGTGGTTCTGGGACTGGTTCTGGCTCTTTGCCAAGACCTTCCTGATGGTCTCGCTCTTCATCTGGATCCGTGCCTCCTTCCCGCGCTACCGCTACGACCAGATCATGCGGCTGGGCTGGAAGATCTTCATCCCGGTCACGCTGGTGTGGTTGGTGGTGGTAGGCGTCTGGATTCAGACCCCCTTCAACATCTGGAAATGAACTGAAGCCGAAGGCCCCCATGGAAGCGATCAAGGACTTCGTCAAGAGCTTCATGCTCACCGAGCTGCTCAAAGGCCTGCGCCTGACTGGCTCGCAGATCTTCGCGCGCAAGATCACCGTGCAGTTTCCTGAAGAAAAAACGCCTTACTCACCCCGCTTCAGGGGTCTGCATGCGCTGCGCCGTTATCCCAATGGTGAGGAGCGCTGCATTGCATGCAAGCTTTGCGAAGCGGTGTGCCCAGCCATGGCCATCACGATCGAATCCGAAGTCAGGCCCGAAGACGGCAGTCGCAGGACCAAGCGCTACGACATCGATCTGACCAAGTGCATCTTCTGCGGCTTTTGCGAAGAGTCCTGCCCGGTTGACTCCATCGTCGAGACCCATGTTCTCGAGTACCACGGCGAAAAGCGCGGAGACCTCTACTTCACCAAGGAAATGCTGCTCGCGGTGGGCGACCGCTACGAGGCGCAGATTGCTGCGGCCCGTGAAGCCGATGCCCGCTACCGCTGAATCAGGCGCTACCGCACAGGACACCCCGTGGATTCACAAACCCTGCTTTTTTACCTGTTCGCCGCAGTGACAGTCGTGGCTGCCCTGAGGGTGGTTACCGCGCGAAATCCCGTGCATTCAGCGCTCTTTCTGGTGCTGACTTTTTTTTCAGCCGCTGCGATCTGGATGCTTTTGCGCGCGGAGTTTCTGGCTATCACGCTGGTCTTGGTCTATGTGGGTGCCGTGATGGTGCTCTTTCTGTTTGTGGTCATGATGGTCGACATCAATCTCGATCGCATGCGTGAGGGCTTCTGGCGCAACTTGCCTGTGGCGGGCTTTGTGGGCGCCCTGATCGTGCTCGAACTTGCGGCGGTGCTGTGGCAACAGTTTGCTCGCGTAAGCGAGGCGGATGCGCCTCGTCTGCCAGCCGACTACGACAACACCAAGGCTCTCGGTAGCCTGATCTACACCGAGTATGTCTATCCCTTCGAACTCGCTGCCGTGCTCTTGCTGGTGGCGATCGTTGCTGCCATTGCACTCACCTTGCGTAGGCGTCAGGGCGTCAAGGGTCAGAATCCTTCCGAGCAGGTTCGGGTCAAGGCCAGCGACCGACTGCGTATCGTGCGCATGCCCGCCGAACGCGCCCAGCCCGAGGCAGCCTCGGGTGCGGCCACCGAACAGGAGTCCAAGTCATGAGTCTGTCGCTCGCCCATTATCTGGTGCTGGGTGCCATCCTGTTTGCAATCAGCGTCGTCGGCATCTTCCTGAATCGTCGCAATGTGCTGATCGTGCTGATGGCCATTGAGTTGATGCTGCTCGCGGTCAACATCAATTTCGTGGCCTTCTCTCATTTTCTGGGTGACGCCGCCGGACAGATCTTTGTCTTTTTCATCCTGACGGTCGCTGCCGCCGAGTCGGCCATCGGACTGGCCATCTTGGTGGTGCTGTTCCGCAACCTCGACACTATCAATGTCGAGGACCTGGATGCGCTCAAGGGCTGACCAATGAAGACCCTGTACCTGATCGTTCCTTTTGCGCCCCTGATCGGCGCCTTGCTTGCTGGTCTGTTCGGTCGGCAGATCGGCCGCACCCTGAGTCACGTCGTTACTCTTGCAGGTGTCGGGGTGTCCTTGCTGGCATCGCTGCTCGTACTGCAGGACGTGCTCTCCGGCAATACCTTCAATGGCTCGCTTTACACCTGGGCTGTCATCGATACCGTGACCTTCGAGGTCGGGTTCCAGATCGATACCCTCACCGCCACGATGATGTGCGTGGTGACTTCGGTCTCCCTGATGGTGCATCTGTACACCATTGGCTACATGCAGGATGACCCCGGTTACCAGCGCTTTTTCTCCTACATCAGCCTGTTCACATTCGCCATGCTCATGCTGGTGATGTCGAACAACTTCCTGCAGCTCTTCTTCGGCTGGGAGGCGGTGGGGCTGGTGTCCTATCTGCTGATCGGCTTCTGGTACAAGCGGCCCACGGCCATCTACGCCAATCTCAAGGCCTTTCTGGTCAATCGCGTGGGCGACCTCGGCTTTCTGCTGGGCATTGGGCTGGTGCTGACCTGGTTCGGCAGTCTCAACTATGCCGAGGTCTTCAGGGCTGCCCCCGAGCTTGCCGACAAGACCATCAATCCGCTGGGCATGGGCGACTGGTCATTGCTGACCGTGACCTGCATTTGCCTGTTCATTGGTGCCATGGGCAAATCGGCCCAGTTTCCGCTACATGTCTGGCTGCCCGATTCCATGGAAGGCCCCACACCCATCTCGGCCCTGATTCACGCAGCCACCATGGTGACCGCCGGCATCTTCATGGTGGCGCGCATGTCGCCGCTTTTCGAGATGTCCGATGTTGCACTGTCCTTCGTGATGGTGATCGGTGCCATCACTGCGCTCTTCATGGGCTTTCTGGGCATCGTTCAAAACGACATCAAGCGGGTGGTGGCCTATTCCACGCTGTCGCAATTGGGCTACATGACGGTCGCCTTGGGCGCATCGGCCTACAGCGTGGCGATCTTCCATCTGATGACCCATGCCTTCTTCAAGGCACTGCTTTTCCTGGCTGCGGGCAGCGTCATCATCGGCATGCATCACGATCAGGACATCCGCAACATGGGTGGGCTTCGCAAGTACATGCCGATCACCTGGATCACATCACTGCTGGGCTCGCTGGCCCTGATCGGCACCCCCCTATTCTCGGGTTTCTATTCCAAGGACATGATCATTGAAGCGGTGCGCGCTTCTGACTTGCCCGGAGCCGGTTTTGCCAGCTTCGCGGTGCTTGCCGGCGTGTTCGTGACCGCCTTCTATTCCTTCCGGATGTACTTCCTGGTGTTCCACGGCAAGGAACGCTTCGATACCTCCGGCAAGGCGCATGGGCATGACGACCATGGCAAGGCTTCGCATGACGGTCACGGTACTGCTGCGGCCCATGACGACCATGGCCATGGCGGCCTGCCCCACGAAAGCCCCTGGGTGATCACGCTGCCGCTGGTGCTGCTTGCGATTCCTTCGGTGCTGATCGGCGCCTTCACGATCGGTCCCATGCTGTTCGGGGATGTCTTCAAGGGTGTCATTTTCGTCAATCCCGCGCATGGCGCCATGGCCGAGCTTGCGAGCCACTTCCATGGCGCGGGCGCGCTGGCGCTGCATGCCTTCCAGACCCTGCCTTTCTGGCTGGCCGTGGCGGGTGTGGCGGCTGCCTACTACTGCTACATGATCAACCCGGCCCTGCCCGAAGCCATCCGCCAGCGGTTCTCGGCAATTCATCGCGTGCTCGAGAACAAGTACTACCTCGATCGCTTCAATGAAATCGTCTTCGCCGGGGGGGCCAGGCGTCTGGGCGGCGGGCTATGGAAAGTGGGTGACCAGACCATCATCGACGGTGCAGCCGTCAACGGCAGTGCCCGGCTGGTCGGCTGGTTTGCCCAATTGCTGCGCACGGTGCAGTCCGGCTACATCTACCACTACGCCATCGCCATGATTGTCGGTGTGGCGCTCTTTGTCTGGTGGTTCGTTCCGATGCTCAAGCGCTGAGACCGAACCGGGATCGCCTACATGAATGCTTCCTTTCCCTACCTGAGTGCATCGATCTGGCTGCCGATCGTGGCGGGTCTGATCATCCTCGCGATCGGTTCCGATCGGAACGCCCGACTGGTGCGCTGGCTTTCGCTGGCCGCTGCTCTCGCTGGGTTTCTGGTCACCCTACCGCTTTACACTGGTTTCAATGCGCACAGCGCCGGCATGCAGTTTCAGGAGCTTTCACCCTGGGTCGAGCGCTTCAGCATCAATTACCACCTGGGCATCGACGGCATCTCAGTGTGGTTGGTTCTGCTGACCGCCTTCATCACGGTCGTGGTGGTGGTGGCGGGCTGGGAGGTGATCGAGGAGCGGGTTGCGGGCTACATGGCCTCT